>JAFEBQ010000002.1 GCA_018242585.1 Planctomycetota bacterium | reverse complement strand
TACGGCGTTCGCCGCGCAGTGGCAAATCGCACGAAGGCAAAGGCGTAAATATGATCGACGCAGAACAAGCCGGCGCGCAGTTCGCTTTACTGATTCGTCGCGCGATTGAAGTTCAGTCGCGAACCGGAGCGGCGACCGACGTAATCGCGCGGCACGTTACGTCGTCGGCCGTCGTGTTCGTCGTGTCAGTTGGGCCAGTGTCGGCGCGTGGCGACTTCGCGGCTTGCGATGGCTGGTTGGTGCGGCAAATGGAATCCATCGTTCAGGGTAGCGCGAATGCTATTCACTGTTTGTCTGGACTGGCAGCCGACCGCGATCGCTGTTCAGTCGGCTCGACGGTTAAAGCCTAGCCAATGGCGGCCGCGGCCGTCGCAATATCCTGGTTCATACGGCTAGCGTTAGGTTCGTCGCGGCGAGCCATGAAGCAAACGACACTCAACGGAGCAACGGCAATGCAACTAGTACAGGGTGGACCGAATAACCCGCGGCGAATGCTTTTCTTCGGCGACAACGGTATCGGCAAGTCGGAACTTGCCGCGTCGTTCCCGACGCCGGTCGTGCTGAACTATGAAGACGGCATGACGGGCTTGCCAGTCGATCAGACGGCGAAGCTGTCGACCTATCAGGAAACGCTCGACGCGATTCGCTGGCTGATCGAAGTCGACCAGCAGCATCAAACGATCATTGTCGATACGGCCGATTGGCTGGAAAAGATCGTCTTCTTCCAAGTCGCCGACCAGCGCGGCAAGGACACAATCGAGGACATTGGCTATAGCAAGGGTTACGAAGCAGCCCGCGCGACCTGGCATTATCTGATCGAAGGCTTTTCGCGGCTGTGGCGCCAGGGCCGGCACGTCATCTTTACGGCTCACCTGAATACGCCAAAGTTCAAGGCGCCCGACGCTGACCAGTACAACTATTACGCGCCGGCCCTGCACGTTGAAGGCTCGTCGCCGCTGCTGGATTGGTGCGACGAGATTCTGTTCTTGCGAACGAAGGTCAACGTCATTCAAAAGACGGAAGGCTTCAACCAGAAGCGCGGCGTCGCGATCGGCGGCGAAGAACGTGTCATGCTGACGCAGGAACGCGCCAGCCACGTCGCCAAGAATCGGCTCGGGCTGCCCTACGAAATGCCCCTATCCTGGCCTGCTAGCTCGTCGCCGCTGTTCGGCTACCTGGCGAAGTGTCGGCTGATGCAGGTTCAAACCGCCGGGAATATTGCCGGCGTCGTCAGCGACGGCAGCAGTAAACCGGCAGCAACCGCTAACGGCGCCAGCTCGACGCCGGTAACGGACGAGTTGGCCGCGCATATGCTCGGCACGTAACGCCGAGCGATTCGATTTTCTGTCCGACCCTCAACACGAAAGCACGGAGGTTTAACCGTGGGGAACTTTGACGACGTTGGCGGCTTCGACGCCAATCAACACGAACCGAATCAGTCGTTCGACGTAATGCCGGCCGGCGTTTATGACGCGATCATTTGCGGCAGCGAAATGAAGGCGACGAACGACGGCCGCGGCAAGTACCTGAAGTTGGAGCTTCAGATTCTGAACGGCACGTTCCAGAATCGCAAGCTGTTCGACAATCTGAACCTGCTGAACGCCGGGGCCAAGAAAGTCGAAACCGAGCGGATTGCGAAGGGAACGCTGTCCAGCATCTGCCGAGCCGTCAACGTATTGACGCCGCGCGATTCGAGCGAGCTGCACAACAAGCCGCTGCGAATCAAGGTCGTCGTCACCAAGGACGACCCGCAATACGGCAAGCAAAACCGCATCAAGTCTTACATGCCGCGCGGTGGCAACAGTGGGCCGGCGACGACGGCCGCGACGCCAGGTAATGCCCCGACCGATGGACCGACGCAAACACAGCCGGCGCCCGCCGGCAATAGCGGCCAACGACCCTGGGGCTAAAACGCAGCGCTGGGGCTGCTAGCCGCACGTCGTACGCTGGTAGTACGAATGCCGATTCATGGCGGCAGGACGGTTCGACTCCGTTCGTGCGGCTTTGTAAAGGAATGCGATTCGATGGCGTTAGCACGGAAGCGAAAGCGCAAGGTTCGACGGCAACGGGCTCGGCGGCTCGGCGACGACGAACTGTTGTGCCTGCTCGACGAAGGAGCGTTGAGGGTCGACGGCCAGGCGGGAACGGCGTTTAAGGGAGCGCGCCGCCTGGCCGTTTCGACTTGTCATCGCGGCTACTTGTTCGTCGAAGTATATCACGAACGCGGCCGACGCAAGATCGCGCTACATAAACTCGTCTGGATGGGCTGCAACCGGCAGACTGTGCCGAGCGGCTATCAGATTCACCACGGCGACCGCGGCAAGCGTTGCAACGCAATCAGCAACCTGACGCTGCGCGAGGCGATCGAACACGGCTGGTATCACGAATGGAAACGATTTTGTCAAAGCAGGTTCCCAACCTACGAAGAGTTCAGGGAGTGGAAGAAAGCGCAGCCGGTCGATGATTCGGAGTTTTGAACGTGTCGTACGCGCTGCGCTGGTATCAGCAGGAAAGCTGCGACGCTTTCTGGTCGTCGCTGTGCGGTCAGCCGGGCAACCCGCTGATTGAGCTGCCGACCGGCGCCGGGAAGTCGATCGTCATTGCCGAGATAGCTCGAAAAGCCTGTCAAGAGTTTAACGGCCGAGTCATGGTATCGCAGCATCGAAAAGAACTGATCGAACAGAACGCGAATAAAATCGCTGCGTTGCTGCCGTTCGGTTTGCGTTGCGGCAAATACTCCGCTGGCCTGCGCCGGTTCGCGACCGACGAGGCGGTGATCTGCGCTGGCATTCAGTCGGTTTACAAGAAAGCGGAAATCTTCGGCGCGATTAACCTGCTGCTGATCGACGAAGCGCACCTGGTGCCGACCGACGGCGAAGGCATGTACCGCAAGTTCATCGCCGACCTGCTGGAAATCAATCCCCGCTTAAAGATCGGCGGCTTGACGGCGACAGCGTTCCGAACCGATTGCGGCAAGCTGTACGGGCCGGGCCTGCTGTTCTCTCACGTCTGTTATCAAGCGCATATTCCGCGGCTGATCGCCGACGGCTTCCTGTCGCCGCTGGTCAGCCGGCCGGCTCGCGAGTCGTACGACACGACGAAGCTACACGTCAGGGCCGGGGAGTTCATCCTGCGCGAAATGGAAGACGCATTCGCCGGCGACGCCAGCAAGGTCGAACGGGCTTGCCAGGAAATTGCCGCGGCGGCTGCCGGCCGACGTAGCTGCATGGTGTTTTGTACTGGCGTCAGGCATGCCGAGCTAGTCGCGAAGTCCCTGGCGTCGATCACCGGCGAAGGCGTCGAGCTAATCACCGGCGACACGCCCGAGCTATTGCGTAGCACGGCGACGGAGCGGTTCAAGTCGGGCAAACTTCGCTGGCTTGTCAATGTCGACGTGCTGACGACAGGGTTCGACGCCCCTGGCGTCGACTGCATCGCGGTTCTACGCGCCACGATGAGCGCTGGCCTATTCGCGCAGATATGCGGCCGCGGCATGCGTACAGCCAGCGGGAAAGCTGACTGCCTGATTCTCGACTTCGGCGGCAATATCGGCAGGCATGGCCCGCTCGATTCGCCGGCGTACGGCCGAGTCGCCATGTCCGACCGATCGGCGTCGAGCGACGAGCCGCAAGAGGGACCGCAAAAGGAATGCCCGAACTGTGGCATTCAACTAGCTGCCGGCCGGAAGGCTTGCGACTGTGGATTCAAGTTCCCCCCCCGCGAACTGAAGCACGACGACAAGGCCGACGGCTCGGGGCAGATACTGTCGGCGCCGCAAACCTGGCGCGTCGTCCAGATCGAAATGGCCCCGCACTTCAAGCGGAGCAACCCCGACGCGCCGCCGACGTTGCGCGTCGACTACCTTTGCCAGCCAGCCGGCGACGAAGGGGCCGGCAACCTGACCGAGCAAACCATTAGCGAATGGGTCTGCATCGAACACGATCCAGGCTTCGCCTATCACAAAGCCTGCTTGTGGTGGCGCGCTCACAGTCGGGCGCCGATGCCAGCGACGGTCGAAGAAGCAATCGAGTTATGGCAGCGCGGCGCGGTCGCGACGCCAGCGGAGATTGAGACAGTACAGGAAGGGAAGTTTCATCGCATTACCGCGCAGCGAATCGACGAGCTGCCGACGACCTGGGCCGACGAAGTCGCGGCCGTTCCGTTTGATGGGGATTCTTTGTTCTAAGGGGAAGCAATGGCTGCAATCGACGCAATCGGCTGGACACTGCTAGGAATCACGCTGATCGGCTGGGGCGGGCTAGTGGTCTGCCTTGTCGGCGTGACGCTGATCGACGCTTGGCACAAGGGGAATCGCAAATGATCGGCGTCGGCCTAGCGTTATCAATCCTGGCGGCAGTCACCGTCGCATACTTCGACGAGCGGCAGGCGCGGCAGGAAGCCGAACGGCAGATTCGCCGCGAACAAGCTTGTCGGCGCATTGACCGCGACACGATTGAGCGCTTGCAAGCTGACCTGAGGATTGAACGCGACCGCTGGTATCGAGGAAGGAACCGCACAGCATGAAAACACTAGCTAGGGAGGGCTGAAGAATGGCACCAATCGACTATACAAAGCCGCTGCGCATGATCGGCGGCGATCGCTGTAAAGCGTACTGGGACGAAGCCGCAAAATGCTGGTTCATTCCCGGCACGATCAGCGCGACGCATCGACTGTACCTGGACAGCAGCGGCTGCCTGGTTGAGTTCGAGCGGTGCGGGCCGGTGGTGGAGAATGTCGCCGAGCCGCGCAGCGTCGCCGACATTAACCGCGAACTGCTGGAACTGCGCACGGAGCATTACGAACAGTTTAGCTGCGAACCGCTGATTCGGCGACAGCCGCGGCGGCAGGTTCGGCGGTTCATGCGCAGGGCCGCGGTCGTTCTCTTTGGTGGAGGGTATCAAGTTGACTAGCGCAGTTACCGCAGCGGCTTCCTGGTTCGGCAGCAATCGCACCCTGGCTAGCTACGTTGGCCGGCTGGTCGACGGCTGCGAATGGGTCGGCATCCCCTTTGCAGGCGGCATGGCCGAAATAGCGAAGATCAACGCCCGCACGATCAACGTCAACGACCTGCATCGGCACGTTATCAACCTGGCTTCAGTCATTGCCGACCCGCTGCTGGGTCCGAAGCTGTACCGACGGCTGCGCAGGCTCGCGCATCATCCCGACACGCTGCTAGACTCGCAGGAACGCTGCGAGCTGATCGAACGAGGCGAAGCGTCACCCGACGACGAAGCCGGCCGCCTGGCGTGGGCTGTCGACTATTTCGTTTGCTCTTGGATGGCGCGGCATGCTTCGGCCGGCACGCGCGGCGAGTTCAAGCAGTCGCTGTCGGTTCGCTGGGAAGCTGGCGGCGGCGATTCGGCGGCGCACTTCCAAGGAGCGATCCGGGCGAGCGCCAATGAACTGCGCCGCGCCCTGCGCCGTTGCAACTTCACGACGCTCGACTTTCGCGACTTCCTGGCGAAGTGTCTCGACAAGGATCAGCCAGGGCACGCAATCTACTGCGACCCGCCCTTTGACGGGCCGGGGAATAAATACAAGTACAAGTTCAGCGAACAAGATCATCGCGACTTGCGCGACCTGCTCGATAAGTTCCAGCAGGCGCGAATCGTCGTCAGGTATTACCGGACGGCGTTCATCGAATCACTATATCCGCTCGCCGACTGGGACTGGCTGCCGCTGGTCGGCAAGAAACAAACGAACGCGGAAGCGAAGGAAGTCTTAATTACACGGAGGGCGAGCCTGTGACGCTGACGCAGCAGGAATGCCACGAACTAGAGCAGGTGCGATACGACTACTCGCGCGCCGGGTTTTGCCCCCCCTGGTACGTTCTCGCGATTGACAAGCTGCGCCGTCGCGTCACGAGTTGGAAACGAAGCAGACGAAAGAGGGGGCGGAATGAATCGCGTCAGCGAGTTCGCCGAGAATCTTCAATTCGCTGTCGCCATGTCGGCGATGCTGCTGCTTGGCGTCTTGTTATTGCTGCATTCTAAGCATGATGATTACTCGACGTGGCTGCTGCTTTTCGAAATGACCCTCAGAGCAGTTGCGGCAATGATGATAAGCGACGGCTAACGGACGGGCGGAGCGAATGCACGGAAGCAAACCACCTGACGCGCCGGCGGAGCTGCGCGACCTGGAACAGTGGGTTCTCTGGCGCAACATCGACGGCCGCAAGCTGCCAGTTGACGCCGTTACTCGCGGCGCCGCGAAGTCGAACGACCCGACGACCTGGACCGACTACGAACGGGCCTGCGCCGAGCTGCTGAACAGCAACTGCGACGGGCTCGGGTTCGTCTTCGCGCAAGGCGGCGGCTTGTTCGGCATCGACCTGGACGGCTGTATTCACGACGGCGAGCTAGCCGACTGGGCCGACGAGATTCTTCAGCACTTCCCGACGTATGCCGAAATCAGCCCGAGCGGCCGCGGCGTCAAATTGTGGTGCGCGGGCCAGTACGGGGGGAAGGGTCGCAAGCTGACGCTCGGCGAACCGATCGACGGCAAAGCACCCGCGATCGAACTGTACGGGCACGGCCGTTACTTCACGCTGACCGGCGACAGGTTCTGCGCAGCCGGCGGCCCTGACTGCTGCTACGGCGTAACCGACTGTTCGGCCGGGCTCGCCTGGTTGCTGGCAACCTATTGGCCCGAGCCGGAACAGCCAGCGACAGAGCATCAGCCGATGCCCGCCGGCGACGCGCACGACAGCATACCGGCGACTGTGCCGCAATCCGTCGCCGAGCGGGCCCGGCTTTATCTACAGCACGTCGACCCGGCGGTCAGCGGCCAGAACGGACACAATACGACGTTCCGCGCGGCCTGTGCCCTGGTCGTCGGCTTCGGCCTGACGCCAGAGCAGGCTTACCCCCTGCTGGTCGAATGGAACGGCCGCTGTCAGCCCCCCTGGAACGAAAAGGAACTGCGACACAAGCTGGCCAGCGCCGACAAGGAAGCCGGCGAGCGGGGGCACTTGCTGACTGAACAAGGCTATCGCGCCGATTCGGCCGCCGTCGAGCCGACGGTCGACCTGTCGGCAATTCTCGCGCAGCTTTTACCGACCGCGCCGGCGACGGTCAGCGATGAGCCGACGCCAGCGGGGGAATTCCCGGCCGACTGCCTGCGCGTCCCCGGCTTCATCGGCGACGTCATGGGCTATACCCTGTTCAACAGCCTTTACCCGCAACCAGAACTTGCCCTAGCCGGCGCCATTGCGCTAATGGGGGTTCTGACCGGCCGCAAGGTTTGCGACGCCAGGAACACGCGCACGAACGTTTATCTAGTCGGCGTCGCGCCGTCGGGCTCGGGCAAGGACGACGCCAGGGCGACGAACAAGGAAGTTCTCATTCGCGCCGGCTCGGCGGCAATGCTCGGGCCCGAGTCGATCGGCAGCAGCGCTGGCCTGATAAGCTGGTTGAAGCAGCAGCCGGCGGCGCTGTTCCAGCTCGACGAAGTTGGGCGGCTGCTGCAAACGATGCAGTTTGCCAAGTCGTCGCACTTGTTCAACATTGGTAGCCAGTTGTTGAAGCTGTACAGCTCGGCGAATCAGATATTCGTCGGCGACGCTTATGCCGACGTGAAAAAAATACAGACGATCGTCCAGCCGCATGCCTGCGTTTATGGCACGTCGACGCCGGGTAAGTTTTGGGAGTCGCTGAACACGGATAACGTCACCGAGGGGCTCGTCGGCCGGTTTATGGTGTTCGAATCGGCCCGCGGCTACCCCGACCCGGTTGACAACGGGCGGCTGGAACTGCCGGCGTCGATCGTCGAGCGGGCGCGCTGGTGGCTGGAATACGTGCCCAACCGCAACAGCGGCAACCTGGCAGGCCAGGGGGAGTTGACCGTGCCGCAATGCGTGCAACACACGCCCGAGGCGGCCGAGCGGCTCAAGGAACATCGCAACGCGATTGCGGCCCGGCGCAAGTCGGAACCTATTGAGCAGGCAGCAGTTTGGTCGCGTGCCAATGAGAAGGCGGCCAAGCTGGCGCTGTTGTTTTCGTGCAGTCGTGCCGATCGCGCAGCCCCCGACTGCATAGATATTGCCGACGTAGAACGCGCGATCAAGCTTTCAAACTGGCTGACGCGCGAAATGGTCAACAAGGTGTTTCGGCACGTTGCGGACAGCGAGAACGAAGCCCGCATTAAGAAGGTTCTCGGCAAGATCAGGGATGGCATGAGCATGAGTGAACTGTTGCGACGAACACAGTTCATCAAGTCGCGCGACCTGACCGAGATTTTGGGACGCCTGGAAGAGACTGGTGCCATCGCTTGCGAGTGGCGCGAATCAGGCGGCAGAACCACGAAGGTTATCAAGCGGCTCATCGCCTAGCCTGCCCAACTTCTTTCAAACTTCTTTCAAAACGCGCGCTGAAGAAAGTGAAACAAGTCCGGTCGCGGCTGCGCTTCTTTCAGCGCGCGCTGAAAGAAGTTTGAAAGAAGTTTGAATCGTTAAGTATATATAAAATATATAGATAGATACTTATTTCATTAATTCATTGTCTCTCTCATCTCTATCTCGATTCTGGTCGTTTTCGGGTTCTTTTTCCGTCTGTTTCGTTGTTTCTTACAAGGCGCTGAAAAAAGCGCTGAAAGAAGGGTGGAGCGTTGCCCATTGTCACAACTGACCGCAATCAGCGCATCTCACTAGAGTTGCCCTATCCGCCATCAATCAATCACTACTGGCGACACGTCGGCCGGCGGGTGCTGATTAGCCAGGCGGGGCGCGAGTATCGGGCAAAGGTCGTTCGCGAGCTGGCTGCGCTTCGCGTTGAGACACTCTCTGGCCCGCTGTGCGTCGAGTTAGGCGTATGCCCGCCCGACAACCGCGATCGCGACCTGGACAACATCCTAAAGGCTTTATTCGACAGCCTGACAAAAGGCCAGTTCTGGCAGGACGACAAGCAAGTTCGCCGGCTCGTCGTCGACTGGTACGACCCGACGCCTGACGACGCCGGCGCTGTCACTGTGACGGCAAGCCCGTTGGAACGAAAGGCAAGGCGATGACGGCCCAGCGAATCAAGCAGCATCGGCCAGCGATCGCGCCGGCCCGAGTCGCGACGACGGCCGAGCGGTCGGAAGACAAGCGGTTCTATGCTTCGGCCCGTTGGCGCCGGGTTCGGCTAATCGCTCTGGCTCGCGACCCTATCTGCGTCAGGTGCGGCCGAGCGGCCAGCGAACACGTTCACCACAAGCAGCCGCGGAAAGATCGACCCGACCTGGCGTTCGACCTGAACAACTTGGAAGGGGTTTGTCAGCCCTGCCATAACGCCGAGCCGGTTCGCTAGCCGCATAGATAAAAGGCACGACAAGAAAATGATTCATACCTGCGGAGCAGTCGCGACCATGTACCTAATCACTGAAGCCGTCGCCCGCGCTCGGGCCATGTTTCACGAAGCGACGCCGTTCGTCGAGATGGGCGCCGCTGAAGTCGTCGCGCTGCTGAAGCCGTGGCTGTCCGACGCCAGCAAGCGCGCCGAGCTAATGGCGCTGATTGCAAAGGAAGTCGAAGCGGTCGCGCCGAGCGTTGCGCCGGCCGTCGCTGTTGCTGAGACTGCCGCGATCGAGGTCGCCGCGGCTGAAACCGCTGCGCCGGCCGGCGCAAAGTAAGGCGAAAGCTGCCAAAGTGGCAGGGGCGGGTCGAAATCTTTGACTTTGCGCGCCCCCTAGACGACCCACCAGAGAGCGTATTTTTTCGGGAAATTGGGGCACGTTAGACAATCATGCCCCGTGGTCGCCCCCCTAAACCGTCGACGGTTCACTGGCTGAATGGCGACCCGTCGCGAACGCGACGCTATGAAGTCGAGCCGAGCGGCGCCGCTGGCCTGCCCGACAAGCCGGCCGACCTAGGCAAAGTCGCTAGCAGCAAATGGGACGAATTGGTGCCGCTGCTGTCTGAAATGCGCGTTCTAACGCGCAGCGACGCAGAAGTTTTGCGGCTGTACTGTGAAACATTTGCCAGGTACATCGAGGCTAGCAAGTCGATTGCCGACGGCGGAATGACGACCTGTAACGACAGCGGTACGGTCGCGAAGTCTCCCTACGTCGCGATCGTCCAAGATTGTTCGCAGCTCATGGCGAAGCTACTGATTGAGTTCGGTTTCAGCCCTGCGGCTCGGGCGCGCATGCGAATGAAGGCACCCGAGGCGAAGCCAGTCAGCAAATGGGACGGCAAGTTGAAGGTTCGCCGAGCATGATGATAGGCAACCTGATGAGCGACCTGCTAGACCTGCTGGCCTGGGCATGGCTCGCGATTGCTGTCGCCTGCCTGCTCGCATAGATAAGGTGTGGCGAAGCGGAGCATTCCTAAAAACGCGCAGGCACGCGCCGCGCTCGATTTTGTCAGCAACCTGACGCTGGTCGGCGACGCCAGCGGGCAGCCGTTCAAGCCGCTGCCGTTCCAGCGCGACATTCTGTCGACGATCTTCGGCACGCTCGACGCCGCGGGCCGGCGTCGCATCAATCGCGTTTTCCTCATGCTGCCCCGCAAGCAGGCGAAGACTTACCTAGTCGCCTGCGTCGTTCTGTACTGGCTGCTGGGCCGCGGCCTGAAGGGGCAGCAATGCCTGTCGATCGCGAACGACCGCGCACAAGCCGGCCTGCTGTTCGATATGTGCCGGCAGATGCTGGCGGCCGACGACGAGCTGTCGGCGGTGACGGAAGTCATTCCATCGACGAAGCGCATTACGGTTCAAGAGGCGTTCAGCTATTACGCCGCGCTGTCGACTGAATCGACGACGAAGACGGGCTTCAATCCCTCGCTGGTCGTCGTCGACGAAGCGCAGGACATTACCGACGGCGACCTGATTAAGAATATCACGACGGGCCGCACGGCTCGCGACGATTACCTGACGTTCTTTGTGGGCACGGCCGGCAAGCGGAAAGACACTCCGTTTTATGCGGAGTATGAGTACGCAAAAAAGTGGCTGGCTGGCGTCGTCGAGAATCAGAACTATTTCGCGTGGGTGTACGAAGCGACGGAAGACGCCGACTGGACCGACGAAAAAGTCTGGCGGGCCACGATGCCAGCCTACGGCAAGTTCTGCCGCGCGCAAGCCGTGCGCGAAGAGTTCGAGCTGGCCAAGGAAATGCCGCACAAGGAGCAGGATTTTCGGCAGTACCTGTTGAACCAGTGGCAGATTTACGCCGATGGCGCCGCGAAGTTTTGCAACGACGCCCCCTGGATGCTAAACGCTGGCCAGCCGCGCAGCGACGGCGGCGAATACTTCGGCGGGCTCGACCTGGCGAGCGTCAATGACACGTCGTCGCTGGTGCTGTTCGGCCGCAACAGCGACGGAAAGTTTGACGTGCTGCCGTTCGTTTGGGTGTGCGAGGAACAGATAGCCAAGCGACAAACGGCGCAGTTCGATTACGACCAATGGCGCCGGGCAGGCTTCCTGCGCGTGACGCCGGGCGGGTCGCAAGATCAAGAGGTCATCGCGCGCGATATTGTCGAGCTGTCGAACAAGTACCGAATCAAAAAAGTCGCGGTCGACCGCTGGGGTACGAACTGGATTGCGCAGGCGCTAGCGAACAGCGGGCTAGAAGTCGTCGGGTTCGGCCAGGGCTTTCAATCCATGTCGCCGGCCCTGAAGCATTTACAAAAGCTGATTCTCGACGGGCTGCTGTGTCACGGTGGCCACCCGGTTCTACGTTGGATGGTCAGCAATGCCCGCGTCGACAGCGACGCCGCGGGGAATATCAAGCTGAACAAGTCGAAATCTGACGAGAAAATCGACGGCGTTCAGTCGCTCGCGATGGCGGTCGGCGTGCAAATGGACGCGGCGACCGACGTTCAGTTCGGCGTCGGGCGGTCGGTCTATGAAGACGGCGGCCTGCTGGTTCTCTAAACGCGCGCGCTTCATAGATACAGCATGAAGCGTTGGCTATCGAACGTGGGCGGCTGGTTCAAGCGGTCGTTCTTTGACAATCCCGCGAACTGGGGCATGTTTGGGCAAATGATGCGCCCGCCCGCGCTGGCCGGCGTTTCGATGGACGAGCAGTCAGCGCTGCTGCATTTGCCAGTCTACGCCGCCGTCAATCGCATCGCGACCGACGTTAGCCTGTTAGATATTTCGCTTGAACGTCGCTTGCCCGAGGGGGGCCGGCGGGTGGCGCTCGACGACGTGCTGTTCCCGCTGCTGACGCATTCGCCCGACGGGCTTATGACGGCTCGACGCTGGCGCGCCGCGACCGTCGGCCATTTGCTGACCTGGGGCAACAGCTATTCCGAAATCGAATACGACTTGGCAGGCCGGGTTCGCGCGTTTCATTTACTGCACCCCGACGCCGTGGAACCGCAAATTACTGGCGACGGCGAGCTGGTCTATCACTACAGCCGGCCGAACGGCGGCGGCAGCGTCGACCTAGAGCCTGCCGACGTGCTGCACTTCGCCGGGCTGACCCGCGAGGGCATCAAAGGCTATTCGCCGATCGCGATGGCCCGTGAAACGCTGGCGCTGGGCCGAGCGGCCGACGTGTTCGGCGCTGCATTCTTCGGCAACGCCGCGCGGCCGTCGGGTGTGCTGGAACATCCTGGCAAACTAGGCGACGCCGCGAAGCGGAACCTGCGCGAGTCGTTCGCCGCGCTGCAAAGCGGCCCGACCAATACCGGGCGAATCATCGTCGCCGAAGAGGGGATGAAATGGGCGAATATGTCGATTCCGCCCGAGGACGCGCAGTTTCTGGAAACGCGGAAGTTCAGCGTTCTGGACGTGTGCCGGCTGTACGGCATCCCGCCGAACAAGCTGGGGGACTACAGCGACGCGCATTACGCCAATTTGGAAGAGGCGAACGCCGACTACCTGCAAACGACCCTGCTGGGGTGGTGCAGCGTTCTTGAGTCGGAAATCGAGTTCAAGCTGCTGCGACCCGAGCAGCGCGGTGAATACTTTGTGCGACACGACTTCAAGCCGCTGCTGCGCCCGAACGCTGTCGCGCGCGCTCAATACTCGGCGACGGCGATTCAATGGGGCTGGCTGAGCCGCAATGAAGTTCGCGACGACGAAGGGGAAGCCCCCGCGAAGGGGCTCGATACTTACCTGCTGCCGCTGAACTTTCAACAGGTCGACCGGGACGGGAAGCTGATCCCGAACGCGGCGCCGGCCGCTAGCTCGCCAGCAATGTCGGCGACCGACCCGAATACGCAGCAGCAGTCGGGCGCGCTGCCGACGGCTTCAGCATTCAAGGCGGCATAAATACGGCATGAAGCTAGAACGCCGAAGCGTCGTCGCCGACCTGCGCGCCGACGGCCGCACGATCAGCGGTTACGCCGCGAAGTTTAACACGCCCAGCCAGGATTTAGGCGGGTTCATTGAAACGATCGCGCCGGGGGCATTCGACTTGGCGGCTTCGACTTCGGTCATTCTCAATTACGACCACGACAACCGCGCCATTCTGGGGCGAACCGAGTCGGGCACGCTGAAATTGTCGCAAGACGACGTAGGGCTGCGCTTTGAATGCGAGCTGCCCGAGCAGTCGCCGTCGGTCAACGTCGCTGGCCTGATTGAAGCGATTGGCCGCGGCGACCTGCGCGGCTGTTCATTCGCGTTCACGATTGCCGACGAAGAGGGCGAAACGTGGTCGCGCGGCGAAGACGGACTGGCGTCGCGAACGCTGCTGAAGGTCGTCATCTATGACGTTTGCGTAACCCCCTGCCCGGCGTATCTCGATACCGACGTGGCGGTTCGCCGGCTGGAGCAGTTTTCGACGCGCCGGCCCGCACCGGCTTCCACCCTGGCGAGCATTAACGCGGCCGCTCGCCGGCTGGCGCAGCAGGTGGCGTCGGCGCTTTCTGCATAGATACGGCATCGCGTGCAATCGCTGGCGACAGGGAGTCGCGGGCGGCATCGTCACAAGTCAAGGGATTGAAAAAGTATGAAGGTCGAAGTTCGTCAGCTTTTGGAACGCAAGGCGTCGCTGGTTACGAAGGCTCGCGAAATCGCCGAGCGTGACGACGGCGGGTCGGCCGAGTCGCAAAAGTCGATTGCCGACATTATGGCGGACATTGAAAAGATCGACGCCCGCGTGACGGAGTTGGAAAGCCAGCGCGACGACGAGCCGCCGAAGGAAGAGAACGACGACGAGCCGCCGGCCGAAAAGGACGGAGACAAGGACGAAGGTCGTTCGTTGATCCTGCGCAAGCTGCAAGCGATCGAAGAGCGCATGAAGCAAAGCGCTGGCCGCCAGTCGGCCGCCAGTCTCGGCGGCAGCGACATTCAATCGCGCGCTGCGTCGGCGAAGTATCACGCGGCTTACTTTGAGCAGTATCTGCGCGGCCGGGAGATTCCGGCCGAGTACCGCGACCTGACCGTCACCGGCGGCGACGGCGCGTCGAATCTGATTACCCCCGTCAAGCTGCACGAAGGCATCGTAACGAAGCTGAACAACCTGTTGTTCATGCGTAAGTTCGCCGACATTACCACGCTGACCGACGCTGTGTCGCTCGGCAATCCGCAGTTGACGGCCGACATTCAGCAAGCGTCGTGGGGTGGCGAGGCGACCGTCGCGACCGCTGACACGACGATGGCCGTCGTCCGGCGCGACCTGT
The DNA here is from genome assembly GCA_018242585.1 of Planctomycetota bacterium. NCBI lineage: Bacteria > Pseudomonadati > Planctomycetota > Planctomycetota bacterium. Next base: position 127,951 of record JAFEBQ010000002.1, on the reverse strand, counting down.
CGCCGATTCTGTTGTCCAACATCGTCAAGGCGACCTGGAAAGAGCTACAGCTTGGCGCCAGCATCGTCGAGAAGCTGATTAGCGACCGTACGTCGCTCAGCTTCGCATACGCCGAAGAATCGGCCTATCTGACCGGCGACGGCAGCGGTCACCCGCTCGGCGTCTTCACGGCTTCGGCGAGCGGCATTTCGACCGCTCGCGACGTGACGGCCGCCGACACGTCGACGCACACGTTCACGGCTGACGACATTCTGAAGACGATCGGCTCGATTCCGCAGCAGTATTTTGAGCGGCCGTCGTTCGGGATGATCGTAAATCGCAACTACTGGACGAAGATGCTGCTGCTCAAGGACGGCGACGGCCACTATCTGTGGCAGGTCGGCGGCGCGATGGGCGGCCAGGCGACGCCGTTCGCCGAGAACATTCGCGGCATCAAGGTGATGCGCAGCGAGTACGCCCCGTACAACGGCACGCCGGCGGCGGGCCAGTACATCCTGTGCGTCGGCGACTTTTCGTACTACCGAATCGCCGAGACTCCTTTCGTATTCCAGCGGCTGAACGAACTGTACGCCGCCTCGGGCAAGGTCGGGTTCCTGGCGTACAAGTTCGTCGACGGCTCGCCGGTTTTGGAGTCGGCCTTCGCCCGGTTGATTACCGGGTAAGACAAGCTGGCGGCCGCAAGGCTGCTGGCTGCCCCTTGCCGGTCCCGGCTCCGCCGGCAAGGGGTTTTTGAGCAGGTGAGCGCTGGCCGCTAACTCGACGAGAAGCAATGACGACGAAAAACGCCGACCCAACAGTTGCTGCCAAGGTCCAGCGGCAGGCCGACAGCCTTGTAATTGCCAGCGGCGGCACGCTCGCGCTCGACGCGGGCGCGACGTACATTCGCGGCGGTACGCCGCAAACGGCGTCGATCAGCACGGCCGCGGGCGCGTCGAACGTCAGCTTGAACACGGTTCAATTGAAGGACGGCAATGGCGACAACTTGACCGCGCGTCGGGTGGTTGACATTTACCTGGCCGACGATTCGCACGGCGACACGATCACCGCGACGACCGCTAGCGGCGCTGTTGCCGCTGGTGCGAGCGGCAACGTTCTTGCCGCGCTCGTCGCCAGCAAAATGCTGCGCGTCATTACCGACGCGACGGGCAAGTTCATTCTGTCGATCACGGACACGGCGAAGACGCATTTTTATATCGTCGTCGCGCTGCCCGACGGAACACCGATCGCGAGCGCCCAGCTCGCCGACGCCAGTTACGGAGCGTAGACGCCATGTTAGCGGAGCGGCTGACGTACCTGCTGAAGTTCGCCGACGTGTCGCTGTTGCGGCTCGACGATGGGCTGGCCGAGTGTGTGATAAGCCGTAACGGCAAAAGCGTTTCGGCGATGGGGGCGACGGTCGACGCCGCGGTTTACGGAGCATTCGACCTGGCCTGCGAAGAAAGCCTGGTCCCGGCCGACGCTGTTTAGCGCTCGGCCTGTTTTTTTAACGGAGTGCGAAACGTGGAAGAGTTGCGAGCGAGTTACGACAACGTTCAGGGCATGATGGCCGATCATCCGGTTCTATTCCTGGCGCTGGGCCTGGTCGTGTTCATGTACTGGGACAAGATCAAGGCAGCCGTCGCCGGCTGCCTGGCGAACTGGAAACCAGCCGGCGCCGCGACTTCGGCCGCGGTGACGCTGGAACCGCTCGCCGATCATTCCGCCGAATCGGCGTTGGCGCTGCTTCAGTCGCTGACGGCCTGGGCCGTCAAGAACGCGACGCCCGAACTGCTCGCCAAGTTTACGGCCCTGCATCAAGATTTACAGCAACACGTCCAGGCGGAGCAAGGCGGCAGCCCGCCAGTTAGTAAATAGGAGTTCGCGCGATGAAGTCATTCGCCGTTCTAGCGGTCGTTGTGGCGGCCGCTTACTTCGCCCTGGTCGTCGAGCGCCCCGGGCATTGCAACGACGCGCCGCCTGATTCATGCGGCTGGACTCCGCCCCCGGTGGAAGTGCAGCGGCAGTACGCGGCCGACGGGCCCGTAACGTTGCGCGAGGTCGCGCCGCATCTATTTGACGGCGACGACAAGTAGTCGCCGGCTCGTCTCTTCCTGTCGGAGTCTCTGGTTTTATGCAGTCATCGCAAAAGCGGCTGATCGGCTTTGCGCTGTTCGCCTGGCTAGTGCTGTCGCAAGGCGGCGTCATTCCGCCGAACGGCGACGGCGAAGTTTTCCTTTATCGCGCCGTCCAGAAACTGCTGCCGGGGCATTTGCCCCTCAATCAAAAGAAAATCGGTTCTTGCGTCGCGGTCGGGCACGCCGGCGCCGTCGACGAGCTGTTAGCGATCGACGTAGTGGCGGGGAAAGCGGGAAAGTTTCTCCCTTGCTCGGCCGAGTCGATTTACGGCGGCGCCCGCAATGAAGCTTACGGCCGGGTCGGTCACAGCTATAGCGACGGCAGCAACGGCTATGCCGCGGTCAAGTGGTTGAAAGACGTTGGTGGGGTTCTGTTCCGGCAGAATTATTCGCAGCATGGCGTCGACCTGACGAGCTACGAAGTCCCCCGCTGTAAAGACTGGGGCGCGCGCAGCAATGGCGGCGACAACACGGTAAGCGGGCCGCTCGACGAAGAGGCGAAAAAGCATCCCGTCAAGGGGGCCGCGAAGGTCACGACGCTCGAAGAGTTAGACAAGGCGCTCGAGAACGGCTGCCCTGTCACGATTTGCAGCGGCGTCGGCTTCGCGAGCCCGCGGGACAAGGACGGCTTTTGTCGGCCGGCGGGGGGCTGGTCGCATTGCATGCACATTTGCGGCAAGCGGAACGGCGGCCGCAAGGGCTATCTCGTTCAGAATAGCTGGGGCGCGTACATTCGCGGCGACGGCCCGAGCAGCGAAAACAAGTACAAAGATCAGCCCGACGGCTCGTTCTACGTCGAGCCGCAACATATCGCGCGCATTCTCCGCGCCGGCGATTCGTGGGCGCTGTCGAGCGCGACCGGGTTCCCGAAGCGACTGCTCCCCGACTGGTTGACGAAGCCCGACGCCGAAGCGCCGGCCGACCTATTCAAAACGATCGCGCTGAAGAACGAACAGCCCGACGACAAAGCGAAAGCCAATCCAACGAAAGCAGGTGGTCAATGGGTGACGACGTGTCAGAACGGCCAATGCCGTCGAGTGTGGCGAGCAAGGTAGGCGTCGCCGCGGCCGCTGCCGTCGTGCTGGCGGCTGTGATGCTGGTCGTCGGCCTGACGATCGGCAGCGGCGCACGTTTCGGCCGCTGCGACTGTTGCGGCTGCTGTTCGGCGTTCGGCGTTTACTGGCCGGTCGAGCATCATCGGCCGCACCCGCGCGTACCTGATCGGCCGGCGCCGAATCCGTTCGCCGAGGCGGGCCAGCCGTGACAATGCTGCGCTGTCTGTGGTTTGTCTGCGCGCTGATTGCCGGCGAGTTCCAAGTGAACGCGCGACCGGCAGCGGGCATATATGGGATAGAACGGCCGCGGCATGCGGACGGCTTTTACTTTGTCTTCGGCCCGACGCCGGAATGCCGCGGCCTGTACCTGATAACGCCGCGAACGATTTACAGGTGGATTGACTTTTGAAGTCCTTTCTTCAGTCGTTAGCGGGTGCGTTCGTCGGCTGGTGGTTCGCCCTGTGGGCGTTCTGTATGGTCGTTCGCGCCTGGCACCCTAGCCTGAAGACGTTGATTCGCGTCGTGCTGTGGGCGCTTGGGTTCTAGCGGGCGCTTGGGTTCTATGGAACAGCAACCTTACAACCTGTTCGACGATACGCTGCGAACCGCCTGGCGGGCGGCAGTCAGCTTCGCCGTCGTCGTCGGTCTGAGTTGGGCCGTCGTGCAATACTACGGTTTCCGCCCGCATTTTCTCGACGTGCCGCAAGCCGTGCAGTCGCCCGAGGGCCGCTAAATGTTTTTGTTCCTGTTCTTTCTTCTTTTGGTCGTGCTGATCGCGAAGCGATAGGGCTTACCTGTCGCAGCCGGCGCAGGGATGCGCTGGCGACTATGACGCCGCGGCCGGCAGGGATGCTGACCGCGGCGTTTTTCAATCGCGCCGTGCGGGCATAGATACTGCATGGCGAATACTTCCTGGTACGGTCAGCCGCTGCATTTTGGTTTGCAGCTTGTTACGCCGCCGGCCGTCGAGCCCGTCACGCTCGCCGAAGCGAAAGACTGGGCGCGCGTCGAAATTACCGACGACGACGCGCTCATTACATCGCTGATTGTCGCCGCGCGCCGTTACGTCGAAGCGCATTTGAAACGTGCGCTGATTACGCAAACTTGGAAGTTGACGGCCGATCAGTTCCCGGTGCTCGGCCAGCAATGGACGCTGGTCGGTCCCGAGCTGCGACTGCCGCTCCCCCCGCTGCAATCGGTTACGTCGATCGTTTACGAAGCGAGCGACGGCACGCCAATTACGCTTGACCCGTCGACCTACATCGTCGATACGATCAGCCAGCCAGGGCGAATCACGCCGGCCTATTCACAATCCTGGCCCGCTGCTCGGCCGGTCCCTGGTAGCGTTCAGATTGCCTACGTCGCTGGCTACGGCGACGCTTCGGCCGTGCCTGATTCGATTAAGACGGCTATCAAGCTGCTCGTCGCGCACTGGTACAAGAATCGCGAAGCCGTTGGCGACGCCGGCGCGCCGGTTCCGCTCGCCGTTGAAAACTTGCTGGCGGCCGAGTCGGCGGGGGTGTGGACGTAATGCCTGCTGACGTGTTCGCGATCGCCGCGGGTGATATGCGGCAGCGCGTGACAATCGAGGCGAACGCGCCGACGCAGGATAAGAAGGGGCAAGCGGTGCCGAGCTGGTCGGCGGTCGCGACCCGCTGGGCCGCGATTCTGCCGGCGAGCGGTCAGGCGTTCGTCGCTAGTGAACAGGTCCGCAACCTGACGACGCATAAAGTTGTTATGCGGTATTTCGCGGGCCTGTCGCCGGACGTCCATCGGCTGCGCTACGGCTCGCGCGTGTTTAACGTGCTGTCGATTTTGAATGAGTCGGAACGGAATGTCCGACACACCTTGTTAGTTCAGGAGCTGCTGCAATGACGGAGCGTTTCGCTTTCCTGCAAATGGAAAAGTCGCAGGTCGTCGACTTGGTCGACCATCTTTCGATCGCGCTGTTGACGCTCGGCATTCTGGAAGACTCGCCGGCTGTGCGCATCGTGCGCAATCAACTTCGCGCCGCCGGAAGGAAATTGATCGACCCCGACAACTGGCTAGTGGCATAGATACAACATGCCGCAACCGAACGGGGGAAACCTGCCGCAAGCTGGTTGCCCGGCCCTGGGCTCGGGCGGCATGACGCCAGCGCTGTCGGACAGCACGCTAGAAGCAGGGCTTGATAAGTATCTGCGTGAAGCGGCTTGTCTTTCGGCGCTGGTCGCGAACCGGATTTACCCCGGCCGCATTGCTCGCCAGAACAGTACGTTCCCCGCGATCGCGTACAAGGTGGTCGGCGTCGAACAGGCAACCGTTCTGGACGGCTCGGCCGGCGTCGCTGACGCGACGATCGAGCTGGAAAGCTGGTCGACGCTGTTCGCTGACGTGGTGACGGTAGCGGCTGCGCTTCGCGACTTGCTGACCGGGTTCGGCGGCGGGTGGTGGGGCTGTGTTGGCGTTGCAGACGTTGAAGTTATCGACTGGTCCGACGACGAGGAAGACCCGAAAGACGGCAGCGGGAACGTTTGGTTTTGCCGAACGCTGGTCGTCGCGGTCAAGTTTTATCAGCCTATTCCGAGGTTCTAGCGCATGACGTACACGTTCCAGAATCCGATTCCCGGCAAGGGCTGCAAACTTGAGTATTCGAGCGACGGCGGCACGACGTACACCAAGATTTTGCAGGTTATTTCCATCGAGCCGCCGGCCCTGAACATGGGCGAAGCGGAGTCGACGGCCCTGGACTCGACGGCCGAAGAGGCAACGCCGACGATCGTCAAGAATGACGACCTGTCGCTTAAAATCTTTTATGACCCGTCGCAGACGACGCACGCCGCGCTGACGACCGCTTGTGCGGCGGGGACGATCTTGTTTTGGAAGTTCACCTACGCCAACCCGCAAGGGCCGGGGGCGAGTGTGCCGGGCTCGGCGAAGACGGAAATCTTCGAGGGCTTTGTCAAGCAATTCAAGCCGACCGGCGTCGAGGTTCAAGGGAACATTCAGGCCGACCTGGCCGTTCGCGTCACGGGCCCGAATACCCGCACGTAATCGGGCGTGCGGCAGGGGGCAATAGTTAGGGAGCGTTGATTGTGAGTCTGAAGGACAACTTGTTCTCTGCGCTCGGCAAGCCCGAGCTGATCGCAGTTCGTTTCATGGGGAACGACTGTTTTATTCGCCCCTGGTCGGAACGCGACAAAATCGACTGGGCGATGTTCTGCAAGCAGCAGGAAGAATCGCAGACGTCGGACCTGCTGATTCGCTGTCGCGTGATCGCCTGGTCACTGTGCGACGAAGCGGGGAACCTGCTGTTCGATCGCGCGACCGGCGCCGACGAGCTAGCCAAGTTTCCGTCGAATGAAATCGACGACCTGTTCAAAGCCGTCGTCGACGTGCAGCAAAGCAGCAGTGAGCAGCCAGTAAAAAACTAGAAAGCAATTCGTCGCTGTGGTTCCTGTTCAAGCTGGCGCGGGAACTCAAGAAGACCGTCGGCGAGTTGCTTGATTCTCTCGGGCCTGGCGAACTGGACCACTGGCTAGCGTTCTATCGCCTGGAACCGTTCGGCGACGAATGGCTGCAAGCCGGGGCAATCTGCGCCACGATCGCGAATAGCAACCCCTACGCCAAGCGCACGACGGCGGCGCAGCCGGCCGACTTCATTCCGCGGCTGCTGCCTGAGCGCGAACAGACGCCGGCTGAAATGGCGTCGATTCTCGACGGCGTTCTACGCAGCGTCGGCATCACGCCGACCTGGGCCAGCGTCCCCCTGTCCGAACTGGCATAGATACCTTGTGCAGTCAGCTCGTTTCGAGGGTTTCGACGCAGTAAACGAAGCGCTTTTGACAGTCGGCCGCAAGGCTAACAAAGTGCTGCGCAAAGAGCTGCGCGAAACGACGAAGCAAGCTGCCGCGCTAGTTAAGCCGATGATTCCGCGCGGCGAAACTAAGTTCCTGTCGCGCAGCCTGAGGGTTCGCGTCGTCAAGAGTAAGAAGCGTTTCGACGTTGCATTTCGGATCGTCGCGAAAGCGACGAAAGAAGGAAAGTATTACGCTTTCGCGCCGAACTACGGCGTCAGCGTTCCGCGCGGTCGACAGGCGGCTAATCGGTTTATGCAGCGCGGCATTGAACAGGCGGAATCATTGGTTCCCGATACTTTGAATCGGGTTCTTGCTGGCATTTTGGAGCTGAAGTAAATGCCAGTCGCCGGGTCGCTATCTCTCATCCTCGGCGCAACCACTGGGCCGCTAGAAAAGGGCCTGGCGAAAGCGCGCGCGCTGGTCGGCCAGTACGTCGGCTCGTCGGCCAAGGCGTTCGACAATAAGTCGCTTGAGGGCTGGGCCGGCAAGATGCAGGCCGAAGCCCAGCGAATCGCCGAGTCGACGAAGACGCCGACGGAGCGATTCAGGCAAGAACAACAAAAGCTGAAGGCGCTGCGCGCCGCAGGACTGATCGATGCGCAGCAGTATAGCCGCGCGCAGAAAAAGCTGAACGAAGACTTGGCGGCCGCCAACGGCCCTGGCGTCGGAAAAAAGCTTGCGATCGGCATTGCAGCCGGCGCCGCGACGCTCGGCGCTGCGATCGCCGCGGGCTTAAAGGTCGCGCTGTCCAGTTACAGCGAACTGGAACAATCCAGCGCGAAGCTGTCGGCGGCCCTGAAGGGGAACGGCTACGCCGCCGGCGTTTCGCTCGGCCAGGTGCGACAACTCGGCGCCGAACTGGCGCAGACGACGACGAACAGCACGGCGGCGACGATGAGTCAGGCGGCCGCGCTCGCGAAGTTCCAGGCGGTCAGCGGCTCGGCGTTCACGGAAGCAATCAAGCAGGCGCAGAACTGGGCCGCGGTCAGCGGGCAGGACGCGACCGCGGCGACGCAGGCGCTGGGGGCAGCCCTGAAGAATCCGCGGGAAGGCTACCTAGACCTGGCCCGCGCTGGCGTCGCGTTCAGCACGGCGCAAATTGACGCCATCCAGCAAATGCAAGCCGCCGGCGATATGGCCGGCGCGCAAGGCGTCATTCTCGACGCGATGAAGCAGCAGTACGACGGCGCCGCCGAGGCCGCGGGCGACACCCTCTCTGGCAAGCTGACGATCTTGCACAACACGTTTTCCGACATTGCAGCGGTCGTCGGCGAAGCCGTGGCGCCGGCCCTGAAGGGGGGAATTGATTTAGTTCAAGGCTGGCTCGGCAGCGTCGATCGGGTCGCGATCAGTAACAAAGCCTGGGAGCTGGCCGCCTGGGGCGCTGGGCTCGTCGCCGACGCGGTTCATTACCTGAAGATCGGCTATCAGGCGTTACAGCTCGGCTTCGACGTAATGGTTGCCGGCACAATCGAAGGTTTCGCGCTGCTGGCGTCTGGCGCTGCCAAGGCGGCGCAGGTGCTCGCCGACTTGGGGGTTATTTCGCAGGCGACGGCGAACGACGCCAGGGCGCTGGCGAAAGATATTGACGAATGGGCGAAAGCCGGCTGGGACAACGCCGACGCCGGCGCCGCGGCGCTCGGCAAGTCGGTTTCCGAGCAGTTGCCGTCGACGAAGGTCAAGAAGTTTTTTGACGACATGAAGTCGGACGCGAAAGACGCGGCCGGCGAAATGAAAAAGGCGATCGTCGACGGCCCGGCGGCGGCCATGAAGCAACTGACCGCGCGCGAGATCGAAGCGCAGTCGGAAGCGACGAAGCTGATTCAAAGTCTTCAGACGGACCTGAAGTCGTTCGGCATGGACGACTGGCAAAAGAAAGCCGCCGACCTGAAGGAAAAGGGGGCGACGCCAGCGCAAGTCGAGCAGGTGAAAAAGCTGGGCGCGCAGTTGAAGGGCAAAGAGCTAGCGCAGTCGCTGGAAACGCCGCTCGAAAAGTTCGAGCGGGAAATGAAGAAGCTGAAGGAGCTACACGACGCCGGCGGCATTGATACGGCGACGTTCCAGCGTGCGCAGGGTGCGCTCGTCAAGGATTTGCAAGCGGCCGTGCCGCAAGTCAAGGCGTCGGCCGGTGGTGCGATGTTAGCTGGCACGGCGGAAGCGCGGTCGGCTGTCTTAGCGTATCGCAACGCGGGCCAGAACAATAACCCGATGGACGCAATTCGGCGGCTGCAAGAAACGGCGAACGAACAGCTTCGGCAGCAGACGCAATACCTGGGGCAGATCAGTAAGGGGCTGTCGGCGCCGGCGGCCGCGGCGGCGGGGATTTAATGGCTTACTCGATTGACTACGTCAAGGAAATCGGCAGCGGCGGACGCGGCGGCGGCCGTTCGTACAAAGACCTGGGCACGTCGACCCGCGTCTTTGAAATCAAGCTGTCCAGCCTGGACTCGCGCAGCGACTACACCGACCAGAACGCGCTGTACGAATCGGGCATTCCCGCGTTTCGCGACGCGCACCCGACGCGCCCGTTTATTTACTGCGCGAACAAACACGCCGACAACACCGATCGGGCGGGGCAGTTTTGGGTCGTCAAGTGCGACTACGAATGGCTCGACGCCGAGGAGCTGCCTTGGAATCGCGCGCCGGTGTGGAGCGGCGGCGGGCTGAAGCAGGAATTGCCCGTCGACAAAATCAGTTCCACGGGCAACGTCGACGACAGCGGCGACGCCGGCAAGCCGATCCTGAACACGGCGGGCCAGCCGTATGATCCCACGCTCACCCGCGTGTTCACCTTCCCCGTGGTGAGCGCCAGTTTCGCCGTGCAAAACTGGTCGGCCGTCAATTCCATCCTGTCGTATCAGGACGCGCTGAACAGCGGCTCGTTTTTTGGTTACGGCGCCGGTTACGTCAAGCTGGACGACGTGAGCTGGCAGCAAGTCCGCGAGGACATTGGCGGCGTCTACACGATCTATTACACGCTGGTCCTGAAGTTTGTCGTCAACACGATCCAGAGTTGGCAGCCGCAGGTGCTGAACGCCGGATTCTTCGAGAAGAAAAGCGGCAATTTGCGGCAAATTCTGATTAACGGCCAGCCGCCGGCGCAACCCTGGCCGCTCGACAACAGCGGGCTAATGCTGCCGGTCGACGGCAGCGGCACGGTCATTTTCAAGCGCTACGACATTCAGCCGATGATGGACTTTTCCGCGCTGCCCAGCGGCGTAGTGAGCGGGCCCCCTTAATGAACCAACGGCCGGCGGGCCTCACGCCGCACCAAGCAGCGCGCGTTGGCGCGGCCGCGCAGCGAATCGAGCAACATCGGAAAGGCGCTCCGCCGTCGAGTCATCGACCGACGAACGCCACAATCGTGCTTGGCAAGCTGACCCAGGCGGTCAAGCGCAACGACGGCGGCACATTCGCCGACAACAAGGGCAAGTTCACCCTCTGGTGCGCGCCGTCACCCGACGACGACACGAGCCAGGAGGCGGCGGCCGTCAGTTGGCCCGAGACCGATTGTTGGGCGCACTGGTCCTTGGTGGATCAGACCCAGATTCCGTCTGGCGCGCGAGTCACGCTGGTCTACGCCGCCGGCCGCTGGTGGGTCATCAACAGCGACACCTGCCCTGGTCCGATTCCGCCGTCCTAGGAGTGTTATGCGCTGGCTGCCGTGCTGCTGTGGCTGCACCTTCTACACGATCCCAGGCAACGGCATGGCAGGATTGTCCGTGGACTCGGGCAGTTGGTCGATCGCGTCGGGAAGCCTGGTGGTGGCCGCCGGCGGCGGCCAAGTGCATAGCGTCACGGCGAGCGCCGCCGACAAGCACTTTGTCTACGTCGATTGGTCCAGCCCGCTCGACGCCAACGCCAAGATCACGGTTTACCCGAATTGGCCCGACACCGGCACGTACGCGCGGTACGACAACGCCACCGGCGCGTACACGCTGACCAGCGGTGGTGACACGGTCAGCGTCAATCTTGGCACGCCCAAAACGCCCACGGGGTTTCTGCTCTACGTCACCAACGATCAGCCCGTGTGCGACAGCGACCAATGGTTCGTGCGCGACACGCGCTGCATTGTTTCCGGACCACTGTCCGGAGCGATCGTCACCGCCGCCGCGCCGACTGGCAAGGGCTTCGCGATCAAGGTCGAAAACAATACGGGGGACGTGACGTTTAGCAATGTCACTGGCAGCCGGATCACGACCGAGGCGGAGTGTTCCAGCGACTTCACCTGTAGTTCGCTGACCTCGAATGTTTCGCGCAACCTTTCCGTGACCCTCTCGGGCACGGGATCGACGTGCGACGGGGGCACCAATGATGGCGATTATGTCCTGACCTCGAACGGCGACGGCAGCTATTCGTACAGCGAAGGGACGCTGGGAACGGCGGGGTTCCTATCGCTCGTCATTGTCGCAATGTACGGTTGTTGCCAATGGCTGCTGCGCGCGACCGGCGAGGGGCAGCGCGCCAACCCCTTGGGGGGACCGGGCCCCTGCCAGTGGGTGAGCGCCGATGGCGGCGTGTCGAGCTGGAACACCACCGCCAGTGGTTTGCCCGACGCCACGTTGGCGACGACCGTTATCACCTCGTCGGCGGTGGACTTCACTTGTAGTGACGGCGGCACGGGGGGCTGTTCCGAGTCGATCACGCCCGTGCTTACGATCAACGGTTTCGTATGAGCGATTGCCCGCTGTTAGCGCTGATTGACGGCGCGCACTTTTGCCGACACACCAGCGTTCACGCGCACGACAACCTGGTTAGCGCGTCGATCTGCGCCGTCTGCCGGCAGCGCGGCACGCCCTGCGCCAACCCGCGCGCGATTCCGGTCACGATCACGCGCACCGAGCGCCCCAAGCTACGCGGCTTGGGAGACGTTGTGGCGGCGCTGGCCCAGCCCATCGCGCGAGTCATCGACGCCGTGGCCGGCACGAACATCGCGAACTGTGGCGATTGCCAAGAGCGACAGCGGCAGCTCAACCAGGCTGTTTCCTTCGCGGCGCCGGCGGCTGACGCGCGGCATAGATAGGTCATGGCCGAACAACTCGTCAATAACGGCGCGTCAACGCTTGTCGCCGCGATTTCCCGCGCTCAAACGACGTGCGCGATTCACGACGCGAGTAGCTTCCCCACGGCGGGAAACTTTCGCGTCGTCGTCGATAGCGAACTGATGCTGGTCACGAGCGTCAGCGGCAACACGTTGACCGTCACGCGCGGCATTGAAGACTCGGTGGCCGACGCGCACGACGCGAACGCAGCCGTCGTCGCGGTTATGACGGCCGGCGGGATTACGCAGTTCGTCGCTGAACAGGTCGTCGCCGACGACGACGATTCGGCGTACTTGCAGCACGTTTCGCAGGACACGTCGCCGGCGCTGGGCGGCAATCTCTCCCTGGCGGGCCATAACGTGGGGGGGGCGACCGCGGCCGAGGTCGGCTATCTGTCCGGCGTCACCGCGGCAATTCAAGGACAACTCAACGCGCGCGTTTTGGCTGCAAACAATCTTAGCGATCTAGGCAGCGTTTCAACCGCGCGTACTAATTTGGGGCTGGGCAGCCTGGCGACGCAGGCGGCGTCGAGCGTCGCGATTACCGGCGGGTCGATTACGGGCCTGCCGTCGCCGACGAGCGGCCAGGATGCCGCGACGAAGGCTTACGTCGACGCCAGCCTGACGAGCCTGCTTGACTTCAAGGGGAACGAAGACGCTTCGGCGAATCCGAGCTACCCGGCCGGCACAAAGGGCGACGCCTACTATGTCTCGGCAGCCGGCAAGGTCGGCGGCGCCAGCGGTAAGGCCGTCGAAATCGGCGACCTGCTGGTTTGCGCGGCGAACAATGCCGGCGGCGACGAGGCGACCGTAGGGACGAATTGGTTCGTACTCGCGCATCATGTGACCGGCGCGCTCGTCGCGAGCAACAATCTCTCCGACCTGGCGAGTGTCGCGACGGCCCGTAGCAATCTGGGGCTGGTCGCCTCGGCGACGACCGACACGACGAACGCGAGCAACATCACAAGCGGCACGCTTGGCGACGCGCGGCTCAGCACGACAGCCGTCACGCCAGGCAGTTACACCTCGGCGAATATCACGGTCGATGCGAACGGGCGAATCACGGCCGCGGCCAACGGCTCGGCGGGCGGAGGATCGCCCGGCGGTAGCAATCGCCAGCTTCAGTACAACAACGCTGGCGCATTTGGTGGAGATAGCGTCGCGACGACCGATGGCGCTGGCAATCTAGTCGTCAATACTCTTTCCGCATTGACATTTTCAAGTCCCGTCGGCGACCCATGTACCATCAACGCGGGGTCCGCCAACTCGGGCGGAAGCCAAGGCAACGACGTTAATGTCTACGCCTCTGCCGCTAATGGCGACGACAGCGGCAACCATAACGGCGGCAATCTCAGCTTCAATGCCGGCGCAGGAACAGGGCTAGGGGTCGCTGGGACGGTGACATTTGCTGGCTCTAGCTTCACGTTCAACCCAAGCTCCGCCGTAACAGGGAACGCAGGCGGCGCTTTTAACGTCTCTTCTCAAGTGGGCGGTGACGCCAGCGATGGGCTGTCGCTCGCCGCCGGCGCAGGCGGCAATTGCTACCTGGCGGCAAGTACCGGCGGCGCAGGAACAGGTACTCAAGTTAGCGGCAACGGCGGGAATCTTTATCTTAGCACCGGCGCTGCTGGTTTAGACGGCGGTGCAGGGGCTGGAACACCGGGCAATCTGTTCATCAACGGCAATGCTGGGTTCAGTGGCAGCGGTGTGTTTACTACGTTCACGTTTGTTAATGGAATTTGTGTGTCGGCTAGCTAGGAGCAAGCAATGGACGAATTGACTTCGGCGCATGTTGTCGTCGGACGGCAGACGATCAGGATTGCGGTTTTGGAACAGCAGCGCGACGCGCTCGCGAACCGCTGCGCGCAGCTTGAACGCGAGCTGTCGAAGCTGACCGGCGATTCGGAGCCGAAAGGCGATGGCGAAGAAAACGAGTCGCCGACAGTTCCGTTTGAATCGCCAGCGGTTCTCTAATGCTCGACGCGCTGCTGACCCTACTGGCTAGCGTCGGGCTGGCGATGATCGTTGTCGAGTCGTACCTGTTGCGACCGCTGCGCGACGCCCTCCCTGGCCCGCTGCGAACACTGGTCAAGTGTTACCAGTGTTCTGGTTTCTGGGCAGGCGTCGCCTGCGCGCTACTCGTCGTCAATATCGAACAGCCAGGCGTCGTCGTCGCCTACGGGCTCGCCGGCAGCTTCCTGACCGTGCTTGCGGCCAGCGTACTCGAAAGGCTCGCCCGCGGGCTGTGATTCGCAGTAGCGGGCGAAGTGCGCGGCCTGCGTGTTGAGCCGCCGGGCTTCCATGCGAAACACGTTCTTGACGACCTGCGTAATCCAGCCGAGCAGACTGCGCTTCCTGAAGCGGTCGTATTTGTGAATGTTGCGCACGACGTGCAGTACGGCCGTTTGCGTGAAGTCGTCGGCATGTTCGCGCAACTCTTCGCGAATGAACTTGCCGGCGACGCGATCGCAAACGGCGTAGACGGCGACGGCGAGCTGTGATTCCAGGTCGTCGACCTGTTTCGATAAGGCGGCAGCTTCAGCGTCGAAGCGATCGCGCGATGCTTTGCTTTTGAGCGATTCCTTGCGCTCGTTCGCCATTTGCCGCGCGATCTTGCAACCGCGAAGTTTCGCGATCACTTCCCCGACTGCGCGGCCGTCGAAATAAGACAAGCCGTTCCGTGGCTGCTAATTGAACCTTGCCCCCTGCTCGGCGTACTATACGGAGCGGCGGCAGGGTTCGTCAACTAAAAAAACTTGAAGGGGACACGATGAAGCGCTTCGCATTCGCGCTAACCGCGCTGGTCGTCATTGGTTGCGGCTCGGGAAAAAAGTTTGACGGCCGCAGCAAAGCGGCCGGCGAGAAGTCGACGCAAGCAATGACGGCCGATATGGCGCAGCCCGAGCGGGAGGCGTTCGGCAAAGACGTAATGATTATCGCAACGGGCGGCACGCCAGGCGGTCTAATGAAGATCGGCAAGGAACCTGACGCCATGTTCACGCCGCTGGACGGCATGACGCTGGAACAGATTCGCGCCAAGGCTGCCGAGCTGCGCAGCAGGCAGGCTAAATAAGCGATTCCTGCGCCGGCCGGGCTGACTCGACAATCGACAGGTCGAGATAATGCTTTTCAAAGACTGCTCGCGTGTTGCCTAGCAGTTCATGGCCGCGGCCAGGGTGGCGCAGTTCGTAATCAGTTCCCGTCGACGCGCGCAGCATTCCAATCGAGCCGCGCAAGCCCGCTAGCGCAATCAGCCTGGCGGCTTCGCGGCGCCATATTTCTCCCGACCCCCACAAGGGGAACACAAGTTCCCGACGCGGCGCCGACGCGCAGTCGATCGCGTGCATCGTCGTCGGCGTGAATTGCGCGACGATGCGCTTTCCCGTCTTATGCTGGACGACGACCGCCCGACCGTTCGAAGCGACGCCCGAGAACTTCAGCCGACGAAGATCGACGCCGCGTAGCGCACTATCCCAGGCGCAGAGAATCCAGGCGCGCCAGTAGTCGGCCCGAGCGACGCCCGTCGAATGCTGCCCTTTCAATCCCTGGCAGGCCGGCAAAAGCTGCTGTGTAACCTGCGCCCTGGTCCAAGCTGTTGTAACGCGATCGGCGACGCGACACGGCAGCAGCTTTCGTCGCCGCGGCGGCGCTATCAGTTCGTCGTCGGCGGCCGCATTCCACAACACAAGCAGATTCGTTTTCCGCCCCTTGCGATAGCTGTCGCTGTAATCGGCGGCGCGCAGTTCGGCTAAGTGCGCGTTCAGCGATTCGGCGCAGAGGTCGTCGAGCATGGCAGGCCGGCGCAGCGATTCACTGAACGCGCGCACGGCGACGGCGAGCTGGTGACGGTAGCCGGCCGAGCCTTCGACCCGCTGGCAGTATTCGTCGGCGAAACGCTGCAACTTCATGGTGGCTATCGAACCCCTTGCAAGGGCAACGGTAGTTCATCCATGCCGCACAAGCGGAGCGCATTTGCTGTTTGCGCGTTCGCCGCAATCCATCCCGCCCCGCTCGTTTATTTCAACCGCTACAGGCGGCCGCTCGCTGTTCAATACAGCATCGGTCTACGGAACCGAAGGTTACAGGTTCGAACCCTGTGGGGTGTACTTTCTCTTCGCTCGGACGGTCTCGTCCGAGCCGTCGCAGCCAGTTCAGCCCGCGAGCGCTACCGCTTCTTTTTAATCCCGCCGGTGCGGTACGAAATGCCCGCCCCGGTGAAGTATTCCTGCACGTCGCTCGGGAATCGCCAGCCAATGCGGGCGTCGAGCTGCAGATTGGGTGTGATGTAGTAGTACAGGCCGTAGTTGTGGTAATGGTCGGGCCGGTTGTCGGTCAGACCGCTGTGGAACAGCGCGAACCACTCGACATACATGCCCAGCCGCGGCGCAATCTGAAAGTACGACGAGATCGACTGAAAGCCTTGCACGTTGTACGTGCGCGAGTAACTGATGACCCCCTGCCCCGGATCGCCGAACACCGGGTTGGCCGAGGTCAGCCAGTCGCAGCCGGTGCTGCCACGGATGAACCACCATTTGCGGACTTGCCAGTTGTAGATGTACGTCACGCCCGGCTGCAGCGTGTTAGCCGTGTAAGCCGGCGAGCCGGTCGGCACGTCGGTGCGGAGGATCAGCGTTTGGAGGGGAACCCAGTTGTCCTGGTTCTTGACGATGTACTTGATGCCCAGCGTCGTGTCGGACATCCCTTCGACGTACTGCGATTGGCCCGTCGCGGCGTCCGAGTAACGGGTGTTCGTATAGCCGAGGTCGGTCTTGATGCGCAGCTCAAGCCGATCGCTGACGCCAACACGCAACAGCGACTCGGGCAGCGTGTTCCGCGCGTAGGTCGTGCTGGGGTCGACGTGATAGCGATAGGTCCAGCCGTTTTCCGATTGCACCACGCCGGTGCCGACCACAGTGGCCACGTCCGTAAAGTCGGGGCGGTCGGTGTTGATGATCTTCATCGCGTCCCAATCCTTGTCGACCGGCATGTTGAGGATATTGGGACGATTGGTGTACCAGAACCGGTTCGGGTTCCAGACGTCGGTCGAGTAGATGTGCGGGTACTCTTCGCGCCCGGGCGCCGTCTCGCGGCCAGCGGTCGACCATTCCAGATCGCCCAGCACCGGCTGATCGCTGAAGATACGGCCGGGTTGATTGGCGGGCTGCACCTGCACGCGGCGCGGCAGGGCGCTCGGTTCGCTGAGCGTCGGCACGTCGTCGTCAGCCAGCAAGTCGCCGCGCGACTCAGCGCCCCAGGCAGCCGATGACCACGCAGCGTGCCAGCCGGCGATGACCAGCAGCAGCAACGGAATGCGTCGAAGAGTCATCATGACATGTGCCCTAGGCAGTGCCCCGAGCAACTCAACGGCCACTCGGTGGTATCCTTACCAATGCGATCGCATGCTAGCACTTGCGCGGCCGCGCCGATCACCGCCTAGCGCTCTTTTCGTCGCTGGCGGTGTCGCCGCTCGAAATGTTAACTTTCAACCCTCAGGGCTTCGCTAATCGGCAGCCGGTAACCCGGCGCTGGGGCTTTCGACGGCGACCGTCGGTGCCGGCGTCCCCTGCTGGGACTTGGGCTTGGCGTTGGAGTTGCCGGGCAACACCAGCAGCAAGACGTAACCAATGAACGTAATGATGGCCGAGCCGCCTTTGGGAATCAGAATGTCTCTCGGCGGAATGAATAAAATGTAATTTGCAGCGCGGTGCTGGCACGAGAACCTGGCCGTGCCGGCGGCGGCGCACACCGCCGGTCGGCGGGCCGGTGCGCGAGCGGTTTGCCGAGCCTGGCGTAAAGTGTGGTGTTCTAGCTTGACGCCGATTGCAGTTGCGAGGCCACATTCTGGAACACCGCGTTGGCGTTCGTGCCGACGGTTTGGATCGCCGTCAAACAGACCACGACGATCAAGGCCAGCATCACCGCGTACTCGACGGCGGTGGGGCCGTCCTCCGAACCAAGAAACTTGCGCAGTTGGGCAGCGACACGACTCATGGGTTCATCCTTTCTGGCGCCGCGGGAGCCAGACGACGAACCCGTCGCGCTGGGCCGCAAGGCCAGCAATGTGCGCTCGTCGACGGCCGCGCGAACAATGCTTCTCTAGCCCGGCGCGGGCGGTGGCGATGGCAAGGTTGAAATCAATTGCCTCAACGCACTTCCTCGGATGAAGGGTGGCCGCCCCGCCCCACGCGAGCGACCCATCGAGCTACATCCCTTCGGTAACCAGGCTGCCGTGGCGATGGTTGACCGCCCCGGCCCTATGGCTTTGCGTCCCGGCCTTGCGACCGGTTTGCCCTTGTCGGAGGACGTAGAGGCAGCGGGCCAGAGTCTCCTCAAGAGAAGAAGGTGATCGGGAACAACGGCCGAGAGGCGGCAAGGGCCGGAACCGGCCAGAGAACGACGTAGAAAAGATGAGCGAACTAAAGATAATGTCGCGGCGAGCTCGTCAACTTCGCCATTGAAACCCTAGTTCAGAATCATCCTGGTGGCAAAACGAGCAGCGCGATTTGTAATCTGCCGGCGCAGTCCATGACAAAACAAAGCCACCTCGCCCCCCGTGAGGGGCGAGGTGGCGGGAATGGCACAGTTCGTCTTGGTGCGCCGCTTGCTATTGCTGTGCGACCAAATCGGTCGGCGGGGCTTCCTGTCGCACCAACTGCCACGCGGTGGCGCTCTTGGCGACCGGGTCATAGACATTGACCAGCGACGTCGACTGGCTCAGGTTGGGCACCGAGCTTTCAAACTGCAGCGAATCATCTCCCTCGGGGGCGAAAGCCAATCGCAGCGTCGACATGTCGATCGAGCCGTTGACTTGCTCTGCTTGGTCCGACGCGATCTCGATGATCGTGCCGCGGAGGATGCCGTAGCGCGTCGAGGCCAACTGTAACATGTACACCACGTCTTCGCTGTCGGGTGGAATCAGTCCGTAGACGCCCAACGGCTGCCACTTCTCATCATCCGTCAGCGAAATGTTCTGGCCGTTTTCAACCAGCGGTTGGACATCGGCCAATCCTTCGACATAAGAATTGCCAACGACGGTCGTCCCCACGTAATAGGGAACCGGGTCGACGTAGGTGCCCGAGTTGTACCAGCCGGCGCCGACCCACGAAGCCAAGCCAACGGCGCCAACCGTCCCCCAAACAAACCAGGGATTGTAGTTCCCCCACCAGTTATGGCAGCCATGCGATCCCCACCAGCTTCCGGTGCAAGGGGCACAGCCGCGATTCTTGCAATACGTGCCCGTGCAACCGGTCATTCGATCGAGAAGTTGCGCCCGGGTATGGCCATGCCACGTTCCGACGGTGGATGGGTGCCCGGTTCGGTTGCCGGCCATGGTAAGGCTGCCGGTTCCGCTGTGATTGACCGTGGTTGGCGTCCGGTGCTGGCCACCGGCGCCGGCATGCGAACCGGTGAAGGTGTGGTGGTGAGTGCCATTGGCCACCAGGCCGGCGTTGTTCCCGCCGTGCAGCCCAAAGCTATTGTGCGAACCGGTGGTGGTGTGCGATCCCGTACCGGTGTGGCTGGTGCCATGCATGCTACCCACGTGCGAGTTTGAATTGTTCATACCTGGCAGCCCCGTGTTCGAGTGCGAGCTTGTCGCGGTATGACTGCTGCCGTGCAGACCAGTGCTCGAGTGTGAACCGGTGCCAGTATGACTTGTGCTGCCAAGCCCGGGATTATGAGTGCCAGTGGCACTCCCATGCAGTCCGGACACATGCGAAGCAGAGTTCAAACCTGAGTTGCCAAAAGTCCCCGTGTGCGAGAATTGATTAGTACCTGAGCTGCCAGTAACCGGCGTATGGTGCAATCCGCTGACGCTGGTTCCCGAGTTCGAGTGCCCCGTATTCATTGACGACGAGGAAAAGCCATTGGACGAGGGGTGAAAGCCGCTGCCGCTCGAGCTGTGCAGACTGCTGGTCGAGTGCGACGTGTAATTGTGGTTGGAATACGACGGCGAGCTGACGCGAGATGCGCCGCCGCTCGACAGATGCGACGAGTTGCCCGAGTATGCGGGGCGCGACGACATGCCGCCGGTATGAACGGCCCCACCGCCTCCGCCATGATAGCCACCGCCACCTCCACCGCCGCCGCGCGAGCTGCCCCCCGTCTTAGCGCCAAAGGCGGCGACGGGCATCAGGTTGAACAAGGTCAGGTAAATGGCCAGGATCGATATGAAAGGACGAAGTCTCATGATGAGCTCACGTGGTTAGCGGTTTTTTTCGTAGCTGACGACTTCCAGGAACCCGACCAGTTTGCGGTCGATGTGCGAGCGTTGCAGAGCAGCCGGATCGACCGAGAAAAACTGATAGTTCTGGTGCAGTTCCAACGTCCCGTCGCCGTGGCGGCGCAGCGAGATGGTCTCGTCCTCGCTGATCGGCTCGCCACCCGGCGCTTCGTGGTACACGGCGTCCGAGAAATCGAGCACGGCGGTGTGCGGATCGCTCGAATGTTCGACGAACACGGCCGAGACCGCCCCGGTTGGATCGCCTTGCGAATCCTTGACGTGCCGCGCAAAGCCCACGAGGTGGCCGGTGTGCTTCTGCTCGGCCAGCTCAACGCGCCGCACCAGCGTGCGCGAGACGCTGCGTTCCTGGTTGTCGGCCGGCGTCGACGGCTTGTGGCTGTCGCTTGATGGAATGACGCGGTGCGTGCGGGTGCTCTTGGTGGTGATGTCGAACGTCAGCCCGCGCTCGGTCAGGCGCACGTTGGAAAAAGTGGTCACCTGTTCCAACTGCATTTCCCGGTTCTCTTGCCGAACGATTACGTCGCCGTGCGTGATAAAGGCCCTGTCCTGCAAGTGCGTGCGTAAGAAGTCGGCAAGTCTGGCGCGCTCGGAACGGGGCTCGTCGGCCCAACCTGATTGTGCGGCCAGCCAAAGCGCGGCCGCCGTGAAAATTAACCTTCGCATAGAGTCTCCTTGCTGTCGGACGCCAAAGGAAATCGCGCAAAACGCCTGGAATTCGTGCGATCGCGCTCGGGTAGCGCGGCTGCGATGTGGCACGTCAAGACCGCCAGCAGGAGTGAACGGCAACGAACGAAAACCTGGCGACGAGCGTTGGCTCGTCAAAGAACATGCCGCTCGGAGATCGGTGAAAAGCTGCCCGTGATTTGCCCTGCCTGAAGCTGCCCTGCCATTGCTGCCCGCAACGAGGCTCAACTCTAAAAGTGTTTGCTGGGCAATGCAAGAAAAAATCGGCCAGGTTGCGCAGCGTCACGAACGGTCGGACATCAAGCGTTAGTCCGGCCGTTCGGAATCGTTTGGCGCCGAACTGGTAATGCCACTCAAACGATTCCCACGCGCCGCGCTTGCGAAGAGCTGAACCGTTGATGAGGGTCAACTTGCCGCTTGATCGCTTGGAACTCGGCCAACCGTGGGTACATGGCCCGGAACGTCGCGGCGTCGGTCAGCGCGTCCTTGGCCAGGTACAAGCGACCGCCGTGACGGAGCAAGATGCGATCGAGTTCGCGCGTCAGTTGTCGTAAATCGTTGCCAGTATCGGCCAAATCGAGGGCCAGCGTATGGCCAGGGTACATATACGACAGCGGCCCCGGCGACGCCGGACCCGATCGTTTGAGCACGGCTAGGAATGGTGCGCGACCCGTGTGGGCAAGCTTTCCGAGTAGCTCGCTTAGCCCCTGGCGGGACGTCTCGGGCGGGAACAGCGCCTGGTATTGGACAAACCCGCGGCGGCCATAGGCACGATTCCAGTGTCGCACGCGATCGAGCGGATAGAAGAACGAGGCATAGGGTGCGACGATATGACGCGGTCGATGTCGCAAATAGTAGAGCGCATTGAACGCACGAACCGTCCAGCGATTGAGCGCCAGCGCAGGCAGATTCCACGGCAAATCAAACTCGCGGCGCGGCGACCAGGCATGCGGCTCGTGCCGAAACCGGCCGGGCAAATCGCCGATCGCCGCATCGTTGGCCAGCATGACGACCGAGCGCCCAAGTTTGCCGCCCCTGGCAAGGCAATCGACCCAAGCGACTGAATAGGCGTAATCGTTGTTCGTCGCATCGAAAAGGGTAAGCGTCTGGTCCAAGTCGGCCGTTCGCTCGTAGCGAACCTGGCAGAACGCGCTCGGCACGCGCTGCATCCGCAGGCTGGCGCTGACGATTACTCCCGTGAGCCCCATCCCCCCCAACGTGGCCCAGAACAGCTCGGCATGTCGCTCGGGCGAGCAGTCGAGCACCTCGCCGCTGGCGATTTGCAGTTGTAGGCCCGCCACGAAATGCGCGATTGACCCGACGCGATGATGGTTTTTGCCATGCACGTCGGCGGCCAGCGCGCCGCCGACGGTGACGAATCGTGTACCCGGCGTGACGGGCAGGAACCAGCCGCGCGGCAACAGTCCGCCGATGATCGTGTCGAACGAAATCGCTCCGTCACAATGCAGCAGGCCTTGCGACTCGTCGAACTCGAACATTCGCGGCAGCGCCAGCAAGTCGAGCACGCCGGCATCGCGGTTCAGCGCGCTGTCGCCATAGGCGCGTCCCAAGCCACGTGGCACGTAGCTGGCGCATGCTCCCGAGCGGATTGCCGTGGACAGCGCCTCGCCCGAAGCGGGCGAGACCACGCGGCAGGTCTCGACCGGCGAGCGGCCCCAGCCGCCGAGAACTTGCCAATGATGATCGAGTTGCGTCTGGTCGGCCATCGCTATCGACGGTCCATTAAATAATGCCGCACAGCAAGCCGAAGACCGATAATGCCAGGGCGGCAAAGTATCGGCTCATATCGACCGGTTCCGAGTGTCGAGCCCAACGGGGGCTGCGCTGTTGCAAGGCACGTTCGCCGACGGCGACCCAAACCGCCTGTGAAGTGCCAAAGGCGTTGACCAGGCTGACCGATCCCAGGCTGATGGCGTATTTTGTCAGAAAATCGGCCAGAGCGTCAAAGCCGTAACTGATTGCCAGCAGCCCGAGCACGCCCAGACGCAAGTCGGGTAGCTCGAACTTCAATTGTCGAAACGTGAGCGAGAATACCACCAAGGAAACCAGCGTGGCCCCCAACGCCATGAACATGATGATCGTGGAAAATCGGGCGTAATACCCCAGCAGCTTTTGTCCGACGGCGACCGTGGCCGAGAACATGCAGCCGGGCACGATCAGCCCCATGGCGCGCCCGAACGATCGCCACTGGTCCCCCAGCAACAAGGGAATCGTGCTGGCTACCATCGCCACGATGCCGATCCATTGCCAGCGGTTCAACTCTTCGTCAACCAACAGAACTGCCAGGCAGACGACGAACAACGGCTTGAAGTTGCACAGCAGGATCACCAGCGATGGGCTGCTGACCCTAATGGCATGAAAGTAGAGCCAATAGAAAACCAGTTGCAGCGCGCCCAGTCCCATCGCCGCCGCGGCAATCTGCCATCCCGGCCAGTGCAGCCCCGTGGCGGCCAGTGCGAGCCAGCCTGGAATCGCCAGAATCAGCCCGGTGGGCAACAACATGGCCAACGGCGAAAGATAGTCTCGATCCATCAACGATCGATCGGCCAGGTTGGTGCTCGCCCACAACAGGGGCGCCAGCAGCGCGGGAACCACCCACCAAAGCGAATCTTGCGCCAAATCCATTCATGCCTTTCGCGAGATCAAGCCGTGTTTGCCGTGAAGAACCTAGCAAATCGCCGGTGGCCCCGGAACGTCGATTTTCACATGGCGGCGATCAGCGTCGCGGGTTGCGGCGCTAGTTCGCCGCGGCGCTGCTGCTTTTGATGTAATTGACCAGATCGTTGAAGCTGGCGGAGCTGCGCAGCATTTTGAACGCGCGATCGCGAGCCAGCAGGTCGAGATCAGCGAACCGCTGCCGGCTGGCGCGCTGCAACAACAAGGCGGCTTCCTTGAGCAATGTTTCCGAGTCGGCGCTCAGCTCCGCGCGCATGGCTTTGGCCTGGGCCAATAAATACAGCTCTTCCCCTTCGCCGGCGCTGCGCTTGGTTGAGTTCGACGCTGAGTTTTGTGTAAGGTCCGCTTCGGCCGTTGCCAGGTGCTTGCGGGCCTGTTCAAGGTGGGCGTCGACATTGCCGGCCGGGGTGTCGGGCTGGTCCTTGGCCAGCGCCAAGTCGCACTTAGCCAGGTTGATCGCCGATCGAGCGCGGCCGCGGCGAAAGTCAGGCACTTCGGCGTCCCCTTGCACCAGTCGGTTGTAGATCTCGAACGCCTTGCGCGAGGCGTCGAGCCCTTCGGTCAGGTCGCCCGTGTCGATGCACAACGAGCCGTACATGGCATAGGTGTAGCCCAGGTCGTCGCCGTACCAGCGGTTGGCCGGCTTTTGCTCGCGCAGCGTCAATTGCAATGCGATGGCCTTCTGAAAGTGTTCCTTGGCCAGGGCGAAATTTTGGACGGCCTCCTGGTCCTGGCGATGTGACCGGCAATGCAGGAAGGCCATGTTGCGTTCCGCGCGCGCCAGTTGGAACTTGGCCTCGAGATCGTCCTTGTTTCGCTCCACCACGTCGGCGCGGAGCAGCTTGGAATCGAGATAGGCTTGCTGCGCCTTGTTCCACTGGTTGGCGTCGAGGTAGTAGTCGCCGATGTAGCCCCAACTGGCCGCCAACGCCAGCACGTTTTCGCGGCTGTCTCGGTTCAGGTTGTAAAGTTGTTGTCGGAGCTTTCGGCCATTTTCATAGGCTTCGATAATCCGCTGCTGGGTCGTGCTTTGCTCGGTGTTCGAGAGCACGATGCCCAGATTGTGCCAGGCCTCGGCCAGCAGGGACTTGAGCGACAAATCGCTGGGACGCTCATCACTCAGCCGCTTCAACTCATCGCGGGCTTTGGTCAATTGTTCTTCCGCCTGGGAGTATTCTCCCAGTTCATACATCACGTTCCCTTGCTGGATGGCGATGTTCGCCAGGTCACGCTTGCGGGCCGCGTCGTCCGGGGCCGCTCGCAACATTCGCTCGTAAACTTTCTGCGCCTTGGCGTAATAGTCAAACGCCTCGTTCTTGGTTTCCGTGGCGCGGGCGATCTTGGCCATTCGCATCTGGGCGTCGGCATATTCTTGCAACAGCGTCGAGTCGTCTCCGACCAGCCCGGCGTGGTGCTTGTAGTATTCCAACAGCGTGATGCGAATCGATTGCAACGAGGGCTCGTCAAGCAGCTCGTCGGTGCTGACGTTGTCGAAGACGCGGTTCACCGTTTTCATGGCGATTTCCGCTTCGTCGCGCACGGCCTGGGCGTGCGTCCGCTGGTTCCACATCAGTCCGCCCGAAATGGCGACCGCCGCCAGCAGCATCGTGGTCGCCAAGGCAACGCCGCGGTGCCGGCGCACCTTGCGCCCGGCGCGGACCCAAAATGACTCGGGAAGTGCCAAGATCGGCTCATCAGCCAGCCAGTGTTCCACGTCGTCGGCCAGCGCCTCGGCCGAGGTGTAGCGGTCTTCGGGGGCCTGGGCCATCGCCTTCAGGACAATCGCTTCCAGCGCCGTCGAGACCGCGCGGTTCAGTTCGCGAGGGCGCTTAAAGTGGCCGCGGCGCACATCCTCGATCATCCGCTCGACAGAATCACGCCCATCGAAGGGGGACTTGCCGACCAGCAGGGTAAATAGCACCGCCCCCAGGCTATAGATGTCCGTCGCCGGGCCCAGCTTGTCGTTCCGTCCTTGGGCTTGTTCGGGGCTCATGTACTGCGGAGTGCCGACGACGTTTCCCAACCGGGTATGGCCCGAGCTGGAGCTTCCCGTCATGGTCACGATGCGCGAATGGGAATGCCGCGTGGGTTCGGCCTGGTCCAGCCGTTTGGCCAGCCCCCAATCGACGACCAGGGTTTCACCAAAGTCCCCCAGCATGATGTTGCTGGGCTTGAGATCGCGATGGATAATCCCCTGGCTGTGGGCATATTCCACGGCTTCGCAGACCGTGATGAACCGGCTGAGCAGCTTACGCAGCTCGAGACCTCGGCTCCCTTCGCTGCGGCCTTGCGATTCATTGGCTTCGTGAAACCGTTCAATGGCCTCTTGTAACGTCTGACCTTCGATAAACCGCATGGCGTAATAAGGCCGGCCATCCGGATACTGACCCAGGCTATAGACCGGCACGATCGCCGGGTGTTCGAGACTGCCGGTGATCTCCGCCTCGTTGACGAATCGTTCCCGGCTTGACAGCTCGTCGGCGTGGACGGGCTTGATTTGCTTGAGCGCCACTTCGCGGCGCAACTCTTCATCGACCGCTAGGTAGACCTCGGCCAACCCACCGGAACGATGCAGGCGGACGATGTGATAGCGGTCGGGGCTTCCCTGTGGCTCGGCCTCGCCGATCATTCGCGTGGCCAGGGCGTCGTTCGGGTCGGGCGCCGGTTCGGCTTGATAATTCTGAGTAGCCTGGTCGCGCTGGGACAATGGCGCCACGTGCTGGGGGGCCGCGCCGGCGCGAAGCGAAGGTTCCGGCTGCGGCGCATCGAACGTGGCGCGTGCGGCTCGCGAGACGTGCGGCGCGGGAATAGGCGGCGCCGGCAGCGGCAAACCATTCGCGGCGGGCTCAAGGGTGGCTGGCCCGTCACCAAGTTCCGGAATCGCGTTCTTGGCGTGGGGCGACTCCGTCACCTTGCCAACCAGCCGTTCGAGCGCCTGGCGGTCGGGTGCCTGCAATCGCTTCTGCTCGACAAGAATCTCGCCCAGCGATCGGCTTTTGTTCAAGGTCCAGACGTGCGCGGCGGCGATCAGCTCGTCGCGCGTGATCAGCTCGAGCTGCAGCGCGAGCACGCCGAACAGTAGATTGCGATCCGAGAAACTACCGGCCATCGTTCGCCCCCAGCGTCGGCGCTGACCGACGTGGAGAGCGCAGCGAGGCTGACATTCTTGCCCTGCGTTTGGCGCAGCGGCAATGAGCCATCACGCGCGGATGGCGGTTGCCGAGTCCTCGTTCGCCGTGCCCGATCGTTCACGTCAGCAGGCCTGCCCTTGACCTTGGCCAGTATAGTCAGCCGGGACGGGGAAAACATCCGTTTCCGCGGGGGGTAACGCTCACTTCCCCAAGGCGACGATCTGTCGCGGCCGATGCCATCGTCAAGTCGATTCAGGAGTTTCCTTCACGAGTTGATTGTTTGACTTCGCATGCAGGACAGCTATGTTGATTGCCGTACCGCGCGTGCCGCGACCGACTGGCTTTGGTCGCCGCCGACCGCGGAGGGCATCTTGGTTGGGCAGCTCGTCAACCAGTCGCGCTAGCGTTCCAGAAGGGCCGCTTGCTTAGCGTCGTGGTGCTCGAAGCGCAGATTGACGGTGTCTCAAGTCTGGGTTCGAGTTCGGAGAAGTTCCGATGCCGGGGTTGCAGTTGAAGGTGTACATGCACCAACGACTTGTCTACTCGGACACGCTTGACCAGGCGCTCGAAGCCGGCCGTCAGCGCAGCGTTGACGAGCCGATGTTTCAGAAGCTGGTGGGCTCGGCTTCGGGGGCCGGTTGCGAACGGTTGAACGTGGCGCCTCTTTCCAATCTGGAAATGCCGCGCAAGCTGATCCGCTTCCTTCCCGGCCCGCAGGGACAACTCCAGGTCATCAATCCGCACGACAGCGCGCAATTGAAGATCGACACGTCGACGACGCTGGCGCCCAACGGGGCGTGCAACGCGCCGCTGCCGTTCCTGTTCTCAAAGGGCGAATTGACCATTCGCGTCGAGGCCGGCGAAGCGACGCCGGCGTTTGAAAGCCTGGGACAACAGACGCTCGCCCCGGGGAGTTGGGGACAGCACCGGGCGGCCCCGCTGGTCTCGCAGCTTGCTTCGCCGGCGACGATTCAGGTCACATCGACCGATGACGTGCTGGCCTGGTTCCAGACCATTTCCTTGGTGCTGGAGCAAGCGACCAGTTCGAGCGAGTTCTTCAACGCGGCGGCCTTGGCCCTGGTTGATCTGATCAAGCTCGATGCCGGCGCGGTCGTCCTGTTCGACGAAGGACGGACCAGTGTGGCCGCCAAGCACCTCAGCCCGCTGTTGGGGGAAGGCATTGATGAATGGCGCCCCAGTCAACAGATTTTGACCGCCGTGCGGCAAAAGAAGGAAACCATCTGGCAACTGCCGGCCGCGGGGAACAACTATGGCAGCATCGACCAGTTGCAGGCGCTGGTCGCCTCGCCGATTTTGAATCGCAGCGGAGAAGTGATCGGCGCCTTGTACGGGGACCGCAAGCGCTCGACCGTCGGCAGATCCATTGCGATCAACAAGCTCGAAGCGCAACTGGTTGAGATGTTGGCCCGCGGTGTCGCGGCCGGCGTCGCGCGGCTGAAAGAGGAACGCACCGCCCTGGCGGCCCAGGTACAGTTTGAACAGTTTTTCGGCGCTGAGCTGGCCCGGTCGCTGAACGAAGATCCCCACTTGCTGTCTGGCCGCGATGCGGAAGTGACGGTGCTGTTCTGCGACATTCGCGGCTTCAGTCGCATCAGCGAGCGGCTGGGGCCGGTCAAGACCTTTGAATGGATTGGCGAGACGATGCAGGTGTTGTCCGACTGCATCGTGCGCCATCACGGCGTGCTAGTCGACTACATCGGTGACGAGTTGCTGGCCATGTGGGGCGCGCCCAAGCCCGAGCGCGATCATGCCGCGCTGGCTAGTGCCGCGGCCAAGGACATGATCCGTTCGTTGCCCGAGCTTTCCGCGCGCTGGCAGGCGGTATTGCAAGAACCGATCCGAGTGGGGGTCGGCGTCAACACCGGCACGGCCCGGGTCGGCAACACCGGCTCGCTGAGCAAATTCAAATACGGCCCGCTGGGGCCGATGGTCAATTTGGCCAGTCGGGTGCAAGGGATGAACAAGTACCTGCGCACCGAACTGCTGGTCACCGCGGAGACGCGCCGCCTGTTGCCGGCGGACGTCCCGTCGCGGCGATTGTGCTCGGTGCAGGTGGTGAACATTTCGCAACCTGTCGAGTTGTTCGAGCTGCCAAGCGAGCCGACCGAGAGTTGGCACAGCCTGAAGTCGCGCTACGAACAAGCGCTGCAGATGTTCGAGGAACGTCGCTATCGCGCGGCGGCTCGATTGCTGGCCGAGATCATGGACGAGCTGCCGGACGACGGGCCGACGATGCTGCTGTTGGGACGCTGCGTCGAAGCGCTCACGTCCAACGAGCCCTGTCCCTCGTATTGGGTGCCGCCGGGAAAGTAACGTCCCCGCCATCCTTTCGACGAGCCAAAGTTTTGAATTACATTCACGCCGCCGAGTCGCTGGGCAACATGACAACTTTTTTATCTTGGAGGGCACTATGTCATTGGAAGAATTCCTCGCGCGTAACGAACAATGGGCTACCGAGCAGTTGGCCCGGGACAAAGACTTCTTCGCGCGACACGCCGAGGGGCAGAAGCCACGGCTGTTGTGGATCGGCTGCTCGGACTCGCGCGTCCCAGCCGAGCAATTGTTGAAGTGCGGCCCGGGCGAGCTGTTCATCCATCGCAACGTAGCCAACGTCGTGGCCTACAACGACATCAACATCGCGGCGGTCATCGAGTACGCCGTCGACGCGCTGCACATCGAGGACGTCGTTATCTGTGGACATTACAAATGTGGCGGCGTGGCGGCGGCGTGCGCCGACAATATCCGCACCGGCTATATCGGCGATTGGCTGATGATCATCTCCTGGGCCAAGAAGTGGGTCGACCAGCGCCTGGGCCTGCGCAAGCAAGAACTGAACCAGGATGAGTACCTGCGTCTGGTCGTCGAGGAAAACGTGCGACTCCAGGTCAAGCATCTCAGCCACCTGAGCGTGATTCGCTCGGCCTGGATCAAGAGCGCCAAGGTGCCGCGTTTGCACGGCTGGGTCTATGACATCGCCACGGGGCGCGTCCGCGTGCTGGTCGACGGCGTGACCGGCGAAAACCCGTTGCAATAGCGAGGTTCCGCTGGTGATTTGCCTACTGATTTGCGAGGTCCGCGATGGACGATAGTATGTTCGCGTTGCTCGAAAGCCGCGGCTGGCCGATTGCCGTGGCCCTGTTGGCCGCCAACGCGGTGCTGCTGCCGGCTCGCGATCGCAAGCGGCTCTTGTTGCCAGGAGTTGTCCTGCTATTGGCGACACTGTGCTTGACGCCGTGGCATGTCCAGGCCTTGGCCGGGCTGCGAACCGCCGCGCTGCAGTATGTTGTCTTGTGCTTGTTGTTGTATTGTCTCTGCCGGCTCGGCTTCTTGTTGCTGGTCTCGGCGCGGCCGCAACGGGCCCTGTTTGCCAGCACGCCGAAGATCATTCTTGATCTTTGTCAGGCGATCATTTTGGCCACAGGATTCTTCTTTGCTTTGCACCTGATGGGGGTCGAGGCGTCGTCGCTCGTCACCGGCTCGGCCATGCTGACGGTGGTCATCGGCTTGATGACCAAGGACATGCTGGCCAATGTTTTCTCCGGGCTGGCGATCCAGGCGGAACGG
The DNA here is from genome assembly GCA_018242585.1 of Planctomycetota bacterium. NCBI lineage: Bacteria > Pseudomonadati > Planctomycetota > Planctomycetota bacterium. Next base: position 97,563 of record JAFEBQ010000002.1, on the reverse strand, counting down.
CCCTTCGGCATTGGCGACTGGATTCAATACGACGCCGAGAAGTCGCACATGGGCAAGGTGCTGGAGATCAACTGGCGCGCGACCAAGCTGCTCACCTTGGACCAGGCTGCCATCACGGTCCCCAACGGCCTATTGGCCCAGACGGCCATCGTGGTTTATACGCGGCCGACCCCCATCTCGCGCCGGTCGATCTATTTCGCCGCGCCTTACCACGTGGCTCCGCAAGAGGTGCATCGCATTGTCATGGAAGCCATCGCCGACATGCCGATGATCGTCAAGACGCCGGTGCCCAACATCGTGACCTTCGATTTCAGCGAACGCGGCATTCAATACTGGCTGCGGATCTTTACCACCGAGTTGGACATTCGCGACCGGGTCGATGGCGAGGCGCGCGACCGCATTTGGTACGCCTTCCAGCGTCACGGCATCACCATGCCGCGCTTGCAGCACAGCGTCCGGCTCGATCATGTCGACACGCGCCAGCCCACGCATCATCGTTCGCGCCGCCTGCGGGCTTGTGTGCGGGCGCTGCAGTCGGTCGACTTCTTCCGCCAACTACCTCAGCCGGCCCTGGGGCAATTGGCCTCGCGCGTGCGTCGCAAACTGTACGCCGCCGGCGAGCTATTGATGCGGGAAGGAGAAACGGGCAGCGAATTGTTCATCGTGAAGGCCGGCCAACTCGCCATCGTCAAGAAGACACCCGCCGGCGAGACGATCGAAATCGATCGTGTCTCGTCCCCCGGGTTTGTGGGGGAGATGTCGCTGCTCACCGGCGCGCCGCGCTCGGCTTCGGTCAAGGCGATCCAGCCGACCCGGTGCTATGTCGTCGACAAGGAAGCGCTGTCGCGGGTGTTGAACGAGTCGCCTGAATTGGCCGCGGCCATCAGCGAAGTGATCGCCCAGCGACATCAGCACCAGGCCGATACGATGGTGGCGGCTTCGGCAGCGGCCAGTAACGGCGAGCCAGGCGATTTGCTCGACCGCATTCGCGACTTCTTCCGCTTGAGGCTCCTTTGAACGAGGTTTTTTCATTGCGGCGCAAGCTGGCTCGCTACGGCGTGCTCCTGGCGATTGCCGTCATGGGGCTGGGCTGTGCTCCGGCCGCGCCCCCTGAGACCGAGGCGACGCTCGACGCGCCGCTGCCAGCGCACGCCGAGCGAGATGTTGACGCGCTGTTGGTCGTCTTGCGCGATCGTTTACGATTGATGCATGACGTGGCCGAGTTCAAACGCCGCGCCGAGCTACCAGTGACCGACACGGCGCGCGAGCGGCAAGTGCTCGACCAGACCGCCGAGGCGGGGCGCTGGCGCGGCCTCGATGCGGACTGGACCGTGGCCGTCGTCCGCGCCCAGATCGATGCCGGCAAGCTGATTCAAGAGCGTGATCTCAGCCGACCTTCAGTTATCTTGCCCCAGCCAGTTCAAGCCCCCGACTTAGCCACGACCATCCGGCCCCAGATTGACGCCTTGGGCGAACGATTGCTCGATGCCTTGTTGCCGGTTCAGCGCTGGCGCGACGACCACCGCTGGCGTCAGTTGTTGCGCGAACGTGCCCCCCAAGTGCTGGAAGGGGACGGCATCGACGACGAAGTGCGCCGCATTGCGATCAAGCCGCTGATCGAATAACGACTTGTGAAGGTGCTGAACGGTTAAAGCCTGCTACGTGGCTTCGTTCAGCGACTGCATGGCCCGGACGATCTTGATGTCCTGCTCGGCGGTCAGATCGATGATATCGCGCTGGACCGCGCGACCGTCCTTGCGGCAGACTTCGACCACGGGCCGGTCATACGTCTTGCCATTGCTGCGAATCACCTGGCCGGCGCGGCCGTCGCTTAACAACACGAACGATCCTAGCGGAAACAATGATACGGTGTGTAACAGGGCCCGGACCACGGCTGGGTCGAACAACCCCTGCCTCGTGTCACGCAGCAGTCGCTCGATGGCGAAGTATGGCATCAGGCCGGGGCGATGTGGCCGCGACGACACCAAGGCGATGTACACGTCGGAGACGGCGGCGATCTTGGCCAGTTGGTGAATCGAATCGGCGGTGCGCGCCCGTGGGTACCCGCTGCCGTCGCAGCGCTCGTGCAATTGATAGGCCACGGCGCGCGTTCCGGTGGACAGCGCGCCCATGTGGGGGCTCAAGATGTCGAGCGTGTAGATCGGGTGTTTCAGGATCGGCAGGAACTCATCATGTTCCAGTACCCTGGGGCGGGCGTACAGCGCGTCTTCCAGCTTCAGCATCCCGACATCGTGAATCAGGCAGCCTAGACCAAGATCGACCAGCGTTTGCCCGTCGAAGCCCATGTGGGCCGCAATGCTCATGGCCAGCATGCCCGAGTGCAAGCTGTGCCGTGGCAGGGCGTCGGTGCCCGGGCGATTCAGCCCGAGCGTGACGAACAGATCGATGTCATCAGCCGCACGGGTCAAGGCGTCTTCGGCCAGGATCGGCAGCTTGTTCAGTTCCGGCGACTTGCACAGCGAGATTCGCTTGAACATATCCTCGACGGCCGCGGCGGTGGCGTCGATTTGTTGGACCATCACGTGGGCCAGCCGAGCATCAAAGGGTTCGGCGCCGCGCGACTGGTTCGAGTTCTTGAGGAACGCCTCGCCTTGGAGTTCGTGAATCAACCCCGCGCCTGAGGTGATCTCGGCGTCGAACTCGCGCGAATCGGAAGTCTGAAAAGGGCAGACCAGGCGTTTGCGAGTTGGCAACGCCTCTTGGGCCGTCCCCTTCGGCACATAGCGACTCAGGCTCAACGTCGAGTCAGCCACTGGCGGCTTGGCCGCCGGCCGGGCATTGCGCAGCACGTGGACGGGCGCCGTCGCGTCGAACACCGCTGACATTGTGGAGCCGCACTCGGCACAGGTCCAATCGCCGGCCTGCTCGTCGTGCCGCGCCAGGCGGAGCGGCAGCACGGTTGTACAGACCGCGCAGCGCAACAGCGTATTGCAAGGCACTGCGAGTGTCGCGATGGCCGTCATGCCGTGACCGGTTTGCGGGGGCCAGAGGGTGGTGGAAAGCCACAAAGACTACTTCCAACTGAAGCATAGCCCGAAAACCTGGGCCGGGTCGTCACCCCCCTGGCTCGAAAGTATTGGGAGGGACATGGGGCCTTTTCCCGCCAGTATGTCGCCCGTGTCCCAATCGCGTGATGCACGGTCTGTTGCCAAAGGGCATCATGCCTGCTGGGACGTCCACGGATTCACCCCAGTTGGGGCTGATCGTGAGGGATGCGCCGGCAGCGGTTGTGCCAGGGGAAACTGAAGGTTCAACCGGCGCGCCGATAGAATGGGCCTGTGCCCGCTGCATGTCCCTGGGGCTGCGCTCGGTCAAAGTCTGGCCGAAGCGATGGGATGTATTTCCCTTGCTCGAGCAAATGTTCCGGCGCGGCTAGCCAGCAGGCCGCTGCCCAGATCGCGATCGGGAACAACTGACTAATCAACCGATCGACCGAGGTATTGACGTGCCATTGCAAATCATTGGGCGTCGTGATCAGCACCAGGGCAAAGCCCGCCGACATTAATGCCAAGACGGCCACTGCCAGCATCGCCGCAGGTCGCAACGAGCGGTCCTTGCTCGGTCCCAGCGCCATTGCGGCCAGCGGCAACAACACCACGGCGGCCTTCAGAACCGTAGCGGTGATCCGCCCCGCCCCGCCCAGCACGACACTCCATCGCGATAGATCAGTCAGCCGCTGCCACGTATCGCTCAGGTTTTGTCCCGCGACCAGATCGTTGTCGACCTGGACTGATAATTTATAGAGCGCGACCAGCAGTAAGACGGCGATGCCTCCGGCGAGCCAAGCCCTCGTATTCTCGAAGGCGCCGCGCCAGCCTGCGTACCAGGCGCTGCTGATGACGATCGTTAGCCCGGCGACGGCGACGAACATGATTCCTTCGTTCTTGGTCCAAGCCGCCAACGCCGCCAACAAACCGCTCAGTGCGTACCCTGCCACGCGCGGAGCCGTTTTGGTGGCCGCCAGCCCCGCGGCGATGACGGCCGCGGCAAAGTAAAACTGCAGCGCGGTTTCGGCATATTGCGTGACCGCGAGCTGAGCGATGCGCACGTCGGCCAACAATGCCAATAGCGCCAAATGCCCCATCGAGCGCGTCGTCACCAAGGCAACGCCACCGTAAATCACAGCACACAGCGCGCCCATGAACAACGATTGCACCAGCCACGGTCCCCAGCGGGTTTCGCCTCCGTATGCCCATAGCCGCGCCGAGCAAGCCGGCGCCAAGAGCGGATAATCGGCGTGGGGCGCTTCGGCCGTGAGGAACGACTGCCACGCATCCCCGCCCCGATGCAACACCCGCGCGCGGTGATTCCAAATGCACCAAGCGTCGCTCGATCCCATCGGCTCGTCCCGGTAGCCCAACACCAGCGCGGCCGCGGTAAGCAACAAGGTCGCCCAACTTGCCCATGGGAGCCAGCGCAGGATGCCGGATACCGGCGCAACTGATTCAACGTGAACTGGTAGTGCGCCCCGTTGATTGGCCAGGTGCCGCTGCCGGGCGAACAATCCTACAACGAGCAGCGCGATCGACTCACAAGCCAGGTAACGCCAATCGGGCGCACCCACCGCGACGCGCCAGAGTAAATAGCTACAAGCCGTCAGGCCCAAACCCAACCCAAGTGCCAAGCCAAGCACCAGTGGAAGCCGGCCGGACTTTCCATTCGTAATGACCAGGCCAGCGCCGACGACGTGATACATCGCCCAAGTCGGCAGCGCGATGGCGAGGAATAGTGCCGTAATCATCGTCCCACCCGCGCCGCGCGCAATCGATTCCACTCGTCAACCTGCGTGGCGCGCGCCTGGCTGGCGTGAACGCCCAACTCCGTGCGGTACAACTTCATTCCAGCGCCGCCTTGGGCCACGAGCAACCAGCTTCCAGTGCGCGCTTGGGCTGGTTCCACTTGCGGATCGTCCGCGTCGAACAGAATCAATTCCTGCTCGGCGGCCGGCTCGACCCGGCACGGCAGCAAGTCATAGCCGATCAGCGACTGGCGATAGGCGTTGACCAACTCGTCGGTCGTAGGATCGGGCTGGGCGAGGTAGCCAATCGTGCCGTCGGTCGGCAGATGGGCACGTAGCGGATCAAGCCGCGCGGTAAACGCCGCATAGCGACTGGTGTAACCCTCGCGGTGGTGTCTGAGGCCGCGTTCGGCATAGCGCGCGCTGCTGAGCCCCGCCGCCGCGACCAGGGCCACGGCGAGCGCCACGCGCACGCGCGGCTTGAGCAACGATTTGAGCGAGAATCTGGCGATCATGGCCGTCCCTTGTACGGCCCCATCGGTTTCCGGACAACGCCAGTTAAGTCGCCCGGTTGCTAGCTGCCCTGCCCGGCCGGTTGTGTGTATAAATAGGTAGGAAATCGTCGCCTTTCAGAACTTCCATCTCAATGCCGCTCCCCACGAACCAGACCGATGCCCTCCCCTTGTTTTCGGCCCATCCGCGCCGATTCGAGGCCAACCGGTTTGTCTACCCGGTCCTCAGTCGCCGGTCGGGGGGCGTGTCGATCGGGATCAACCTGAACCCGGACAAAGTTTGCAACTTCGACTGCATCTACTGTCAGGTAAACCGGGTCGAAAAGGGAGAGACCGACTTCGTTGACCTGCCGGCGCTGTTGGCCGAGTTGGACGAAATGCTTGATCTCGTGACGAGCGGTGCCTTGTTCGCCGAGGGGAAATGGGCCGCCACGCCGGCGCCGTTGCGGCGCTTGAACGACATCGCTTTCAGCGGCGACGGCGAGCCGACCACGCACCGCAACTTTGACGAGGTGGTCGCCGCCGTGGCCGAGCGGAAGCGCACACGCGGCCTCGATCAGGTGAAACTAGTGCTGATTACCAACGCCAGTATGTTTCATCGGCCGGCCGTCCAGCGTGGCCTGGCGATCCTGGACGCGAACCAAGGTGAAATCTGGGCCAAGCTCGACGCCGGCACCGAGTCCTATTACCGACAGATCGAGCGGACGAGCATTCCGTTCCAGCAAATCTTGGATAACATCACCGCTGCGGCCCGGGTGCGGCCGCTGGTGATTCAAGCCCTGTTCATGCGGATCGACGGGCATGGTCCGTCGGCCGCCGAGCAGCAGGCGTTCTGCGATCGCTTGAACGAGGTCATCGCGGCCGGCGGCAAGCTGAGCCTGGTTCAGGTCTACACCGTGGCCCGACCGCCGGCCGAGCGCAACGTCTCGTCCTTGAGCGATGCCGAGGTCGACGAGTTGTCGGCCCTGGTGAGGCGGCAAACCGGGCTGCCCGTAGCCGCCTTTTATGGGCGAAGCGAATAAGAAGCCCCAATGACCAAGTTCCAATGACCAATTCGCGAATGGAATGGTCATTCGGGAACATTCCTCGTCCTTGGTCATTGAGATTTAGACATTGGTCATTATCTCGGAGTTGATCGAATGAGCGAATACGACATCTCGATTCCCTTCAGCCGCGGGCGGCAGCAGCGCTTGTTGGCGGTGATGCAGGAGCTGAAGCTCGACTTGGTGATCGTCAACCGGATCGAGCATGTGCAATACCTGGCCGGGCCGCGGTTCGCCTGGACGTTCGAGCCGGCGGTCGCCCTGTGGGCCGACGGACATTGCACGCTGGTCGCGCCGAACCAGGCGCCGGCGGTCGCGGCGGCCGACGAGGTGGTGACCTATGCCGCCCAGTGGCATTCGACGCTGCGAAACGACCAGCGGCACGCCTCGAGCCAGGCCTTGCTGGCGGCCTTGGCCCAGAAGCCCAAGCCCCGCCGCGTGGGCGTCGAATTCTCGGTCTGCGGGCCCCACATTACTCAGGAACTGTCGGCCGAACTGGTCGATATCGAACCAGCACTGTTCAAACTACGGCGGAAAAAGGATCCCGACGAGCTGGCTCGGATCAAGAAAGCCATCGCCGGCACGGGGGCCATGTACGCCGCCGCTCGCGAGATGATCGAGCCGGGCGTCTCGGAACTTGACGTGTTCAACACCCTGCAAGGGGTCGCCGTCCGCGAGTTTGGCGAGATGCTGACCGGCACCGGCAACGACTATGCCTGTGGCGTGCCGGGCGGCGCGCCCCGGCCCCGCGCGGCCCGGGACGGCGAGCTATACATTCTGGACCTGGGGCCGGCGTTTCGGGGCTACTTTGCCGACAATTGCCGGGCCTTTGCCGTTAATCGCCGACCGACCGACGACCAGCACCAGGCCTGGGAGCGGATCGCCGAGGTGTTCACCATCGTCCAGCGGTTCGTCAAGCCGGGGGCCTCGTGCCGGCAGCTTTTTGAGTTGGTCAACGAGCACTTGGTCGGCAGCCATTTGGGCAAGTTCGAACATCACTTGGGGCACGGCATCGGGCTGTTCCCGCACGAAGCGCCCCACCTGAACCCGCACTGGGACGACACGTTCGAGGTCGGCGAAGTGTTCACGGCCGAGCCGGGCTTGTATGGGCCGACGCTACACGGCGGGATTCGGCTGGAAAATGACTACCTGGTCACACCGACCGGCGTGGAACTGCTGAGCGACTTCCCGCTGAAGCTGGCTTAGACCACGGGTGGCTGCCAAGGCGTCACTTCCCGCGTGCGGCCGAATCGCCAGCTAGCAAAATCTGGCAACTGCGAGGAAAACTCGCATAGCTCCATTTCCGGGGGCGGCGCATAATGGTCCACGCTGAGCGCCCGCCAGGATGGCGGCTGCGCTGCCGGTTCAACCCAGAAAGGATTGTCGCCATGAGGTTTGGCGTAGTTTGTTTCGCGGCCCTGATTTTGGTGGCGCCGCTAGCGTTTGCCGCTCCCAAGAAGGGTGAGGACACGGGCGAAGCGCGGGGGCAAGCCGACCTCGACGCCGCGGTGTCGGCGAAGTTGTCGATTGAATCGCTCGACGATTTGAACAACGTCATCGAGTTGATCGAACGTGCGATCGACCTGGGGCTGAACGAAGAGAACAACGAGTTCGCGCGCTACCTGCTGGCTTCGTCGCTGTATCAACGCGCCCAGGCTATCACCTCGGCCATCTTTGCTCCCGAGCAGCCCGACCCGCGCTGGCCGCAGTTGCGCGAGGCCGCCCGTCGCGACGCGCGCAAGTCACTGGAGAACGATCCCGAGCAAGCGCCGACGCACTTGCTGCTGGTGCGGCTGAACAGCCTGCCCGGCGGCGATCGCGCCGAACTGAAGCGCTCGTTGGAGCGGGCTTTGGAGTTGGGCAAAGACGAGCCCGAGATGCACTACGAAGTGCTGATGATCCGCTCGAACACGCGCGAGACGCCGGAGCAGCGAATCGAAGACCTGACCGCCGCACACAAGGTCAAGCCGACCGAGCCGGCGCCGTTGCGTACGCGCGGGGCGATCTATCTGGCGGAAGACAAGTTCGACGAGGCGCTGGCCGACTTTGACAAGGCGATTGAATTGGAGCCAGGCGACGCCGCCACGCACGAAGTGCGCGGCGTGACGTTGGCCATGCTCAAGCGAATGGACGAAGCTCGCGTGGAGTTCGACAAGGCCACGGAGTTGGCCCCCAAGTCGATTGCCGCCTGGCTGCAAAAAGCGCAAATGGAGTTCATGGCCGAGGACTACCAGGCCGTCGCCCAATCGGTGGCCAAGGTGCTGAAGTTGGACGAAGACAATGCCACGGCGCTGCTACTGCGGGCCCAGTCACTGGCGCATTTGAAGCAGTACGAAGGCGCGCTGGCCGACGTGCGCCGTGTCTTGAAACTGCAACCCAAGCATGTGCCGTCGCTGAAAATCCTAGCCACGACGCTGACCCTGAGCGGCCAGCCCGAGGAAGCGATCGCCGAAATCAAGCAGGCGGTCGAGAACGAGCCGCGGGAGTTGGAGTTGCAAATGCAGTTGGCGGTGCTCTATCGGCAGCAGCATCGTTACGGCGAAGCGGTGAAGGTGCTCGACGCCGCGATTGCCATCGACCCTCAGCAGTGGCTGTTGCGCTATGTCCGCGGCGATACGCTGTTGGGTATGGGGCGTCACCGCGACGCGGTCGCCGACTATAACGAGGCCGTCAAGCAGGCCCCGCGCGAGAGCGGCTTGCTAAACAACCTGGCCTGGGTGCTGTCCACTTCACCCGACGACAAGGTCCGCGATGGCAAGCGGGCCATCGAGTTAGCCAAGATCGCCTGCGAAGTGACCGACTACAAGCAATCGAATCTGCTCAGCACCCTGGGAGCCGCGTACGCCGAGGCCGGCGATATCGGAGAGGCGAAGAAGTGGTCGAAGAAGGCCATGGACGAAGCCACCGATGACGCCACGCGCGAGAACCTGAAAAAGGAAATCGCCAACTACGAACGGGGCCAGCCGGTTCGCGAAGAGCTGCACGACGACGCCGAAGCTGTGGCCGAGAAGCCCGTAGCCAGTTCGGGTGATGCAACCAGCGGCAAGCCGCGCCGGTAAGTCCGGCGTACGAGTACTTTGCTCGCAACAAAAAACGCCCACGTGATGCACGTGGGCGTTTTTATTGGTCTGGCGGAAGAACGCTGGAAACCGACGAGCGTTCGTTCACTTCTTAGGCAGCACCAACTGCTTGGTAGCCGGATCAAGATGCGGCCCCTGGCCGGTGTACTCGATCTTGGTCTTGGAGCGCATTTCACTCGTAATCGTTTGGAACAAGTCGTCGGTCACCGCCCGCACTAGCTCGTCGCGCGAATCTTGCCAGGGCTTGGCCCCCTGGCGGATGTCGGTGCATTGAATCACGTGTACTCCAAACGTGGTGACGACCGGCGGGCTGATTTCCCCCTTCTTCAATTTGAAAGCCGCGGCGGCGAAGGGCTCGACCATCCGATCGTGCCGCGGGAAGTAGCCCACATCACCGTCCTGGGCCCGGCTGGGACCGGCCGAATAGCGCTGGGCCGCTTCGGCAAAGGTCATCTTGCCGATCGTGATCTCGTCGCGCAGCAAGGCGGCCCGCTTGACCAGGGCTTCGATCGCCTGGGGGCTCTGATCGGCCATCGGCCGCAACAGCACATGGCTGGCGCGGACTTCGGTGCCGTCGTAGTCGGCGCGATGAGCCTTGAACCAGCTTTCGAGCTTTGTGTCAGTGGCTTGTGACAAGCTGTACCGCGTCCAGTTCAAATCCCAGGCGATTTCCTGCTTCAACTCGTCGAGCGTCCGACCTTGCTTGGCCAGTTGCGCTTCGAGCGTCGTGTTGTGACCGGCCGCTTCGTTCGTCAATGTTTGCAAGCGGGCTTCGATCTCGGCCGGCGTGACGTCTTGCTTCTTTTGACCGAGATACTTGGTTGTCAGTCGGCGGCCGATCAATTGTTCGAGCGCTTGCGCCTCGGCCAGCGGTTCGATTTCGGCGGCGATCTTGCGCCCGTGCAGCGCCCCGGCCAGCAAGGCTTGCACTTCCTTGGCCCGAATGGGCTGGCCGTCGATCGCGGCCACGACCGCGTCACCCGGGGCTGGCGCGCTCGTCGGCGCCGGTTGTGCCGATGCTCGGAAAGAGGTGCTAATGAATGCGGCCACCAGGCAAACTAGCCGAGCAACACGCAGCAACTTGGGACGCGAACTTCCTGTCATGGCAACTCCAAACCTTTCAGCTCGAACGGGACGACCACGTCGATAATGGCCGTGGGCGTGCGGTACACCAGCGTGCAATTGTCCAAACCTTGCTCGCGTTGAAAAGTGAACGACACGCCGAATTCGCGGTCGCTTTGCCGCGTGGTGGTCTGGGCCAGCGGGTCGAGCCGCTGGCCGTCGGGTGTTTCGATCCAAAGCGGATTGTCATCAGTCCAGTTGCGATGCGATTCGAGCGCTTGGCCGGCCTTGTCGAACGTGACGCGCAGCGAAACTTCCCACGGCCGCAGCGCTGGCTGGCCGCCGGCTGGCCGCACGACGGGCTTGGCGACGACACTTTCGAGCGCCACGGTCACGCCGGCCTGGCGTTGTTCCAGGCTGCGCTCCCCCGCCAGGTTTTTGAAGCGGAAGTCCGCCTCGCGCCCGGGAATTTGCAACTGAAATTCCCCCTTCAGCGAGGATATCCTCCGGCTGCCGTGGGGCGGAATGGGAAGCCAGACGTCGAACTCATAGGCCTTGGCGCGCGAGCCGATGGCGGGTTCGAGCACCGTGCGATCGGTGGCCGAGCGCTCGGCCTGGTCGTCGTATTGCACGCGCACGTCGCGCCGCGGCAGCTTGACCACCACCGGTCGGAATCGCGGCTCCCAACTCAACTCGATCAATGTGCGAAAGTGGTCGCGGCTGGGGTCGCGCAAGTCGCGGCGCGAGGTCAGATCGACCGCCTCGATGCGAAACGCCCCCCAGTAGACCGCTCGGCCGGCGCGCGGCAGCATGTTCGGCGCGCGGTTCACCAGCGCCAACGCTCGCGTGTCGGCGTAGGGATAGGTCGTCATCATCGCCTGGTCCAACAAGCGATCGAGCACCGGCCAGAATGGCGCGTCTTGCACGTCGAGCGTGATGGCAACCGGGCCGGGCAGTTGGCCGAACTTCTGTCGGTGATCGACCAGCGGGTTGCCGGTCTGGCGCTCGATTTCAGCCAAGGCTTGGTCGAGAGGCATCTGGTCGGCGTGCAGCGTGACGGCGCGCGCGGCGGGAAACTGTTCGACTTCCAATTGCTCGAACTGTTTGCGAATCCGCTTTAAGCGGAGCGCGGCCTCGGCGCTGACCGGCGCATCGTCCGCCGGCAAATAAACCATCGCGGCCGCCCCCAGCTTGACCAGGCCTTGCTCGGCGGCGTCGCGGTCGGCCTTGCTCGCGGCGTCAAGCTGCTTGACCAGTGGCGCAACCCGATCGGCAAGTTTGCCGTCTTCGACGGCAACGGGCATGAGCAGCGCAAGACTAGCTAGCAGCGTGGCGACCAAGATGCAGCTTTCGAGTCGTAAGCGGCGCGAGAGGTCCGACGTATTAGAGCGCCTCTCGATTCACTGTAGCGTGCGTATCCACCAAGCCGGTGGCTTTGCCACCGAAATTGGCGGCAGAGCCGCCGACTTGGGTAAGCAAGCGATCCATGCTTCTGAGAATTGCTCTAGAAGATAACGCTGGCTGAACCATTCCAGAATCTGACCGAGCCGGTAGTTTCGCGGTCTGCCCAGCACCACGAAATTGTATGTCGACCTGGCGGGTTTAAAGGTCGTAACTATGAGATTAAGAGGGAGACCCATCCCCCCCGGTTATGACGATTTTGCTAAGAGTACCGCGACTCCGCTGGCGGATGAGTGAAAATTCATTGATTGATTGTGAATATCCATAAGGTATTTGCAAGTAATTGTTTGCGTGTTTTGTTTTCGATGATGTGCCGCTCGTCGATCTGCCAATTTGAATCAACGGGGGATGTCATTCAGGGGGTTCGTAGTATGATTCACCTAGTTTGAGGCTCGGCTTTTCTCTTCGCCGGCGTTTTACTCGCTGAATTCTGGCTGCATGCGTTGCGGCGTGTTGTCAATCGTGCAGCGAGAAACACCTGCTATTCTTCGCAGCTACCGCTGTTGACTGAAGTCTGAATTCAGTTTGGGTTTGCTGTTGAGTTGTTGAGATCCGACCTGCGGTCGGTGTCGCGGTCTGTCACAAATGACGTTCCGGGACGAATCGCCGAGCTTGGTTTGCGCACAGGAATGAACCGTTTGGACAGCGAGCAGGAACCGCTTGCCTGGGGCTTGTGATGTACCAGTTCAATACGCCCGGTAATGAGGGTAGCGGAGTGATTGCCATGTCCGTGCAGATTCTCGTGGCAGACGACCACCAGGTAGTCCGCTCCGGTCTGCGGAGCCTGCTGGAAGGGACCGAGTTTCAAATCTCGGCCGAAGCCATCAACGGTGAAGAAGCCGTTCGGATGGCGGCCCGGCAGAAGCCTGATATCGTCTTGCTTGATATACGTATGCCCGACGTCGACGGGCTGGCGGCATTGGGGCAATTGCGCTCCGCGCATCCCGATCTGCCGATCATCATGCTATCGACATACGACAACCCGACGTATGTGGCCCGTGCCGTCGCCCTGGGGGCGAACGGGTACATGCTCAAGGGGTTCAGTCGCGAAGAGTTGATCAACACCTTGCGCAAGGTGTCGAGTGGCGAAGATGCGTGGACGCGCGACGAGCTGCGGCGGATCACCGGTGCGCTGGCCACGCCCCGCATGGCCGGCGAGGTCGATGTGCCCCTGACCCAGCGCGAAAGCGAAGTGCTGCGTCAACTGGCGCTGGGCCTGACCAACAAGGAAATCGGCAAGGCGCTGGGGATCAGCTATGAAACCGTGAAGGAACACGTGCAGCACATCTTGCGCAAAATCGGTGTCACCGATCGCACCCAAGCGGCGGTGTGGGCCGTCCGCAAGGGATTGGTCTGATCGCCGCCGCCAACGCAATGACTGTCGTGTGATTCTACAAGCCCAGGGGGTTCCGCCCCTGGGCTTTTTTATTGCGCAGATTCACGTCTTGACCTGAGGTGGCCGCACCTTCCGTTTCAACTTGCAATACGGCACTGCGTTTACCCTGACGCCCCGCACTTGCCGTCATTCCCGCGCAGGCTGGAATCCAGAGTTGACGGCTCGCGATCTAGATTCCCGCCTGCGCGGGAATGACGGAGTGCATGTTGAAAGGGATGATGTGAGCAGTTCTGATGCTTCACAGTCCTTTGCTGACGCCAGCTTGTCGGCCCACCCGAATTACGGTTCCGACGCCGACCATTGACCGGAACTGTGGCCCCGGCTTATAGTTTCGGCCATGAGTACCGGAGAAGGCAGCGGCGCTGGGGTGGGTTTTGCCACGGCGCGCGGCCGTAATTACCCTTCGATTCGCCAGTTCACGGTCTTTCTCGAGAACCGTGTCGGCCAACTGTTGGAAGTGGTCCGCCGCTTCGAGGGGAGCAAAGTCAAGATTGTCGCGCTGTCGATCTCGGATTCGTCCGAGTGCGCGTTTTGCCGCTTTTTGCTTAGTCATCCGGAGCAGGGGCGCGAGATCCTCGAACGTGCCGGCCTGGCGCTGATTGAAAGCGATCTGATCGCCGTCGAACTGCCCGAAGGGCCCCAGCCGTTGTTGCGCGTCTGCACGGCTCTGCTACAGGCCGAGGTGAACATCATCCAGGCCTATCCCCTACTGGTGCGCCCGCGCGGCAAGCCGATCGTGGCCCTAATGGTCGATAACATCGACATCGGGCTCGAAACGCTGGCCAGCAAAGGCTTTCACATGATCACCGAGGGTGATCTGTCCGACGAGGATTAGGCGTTAGTTGACATTCCGTTTCTCGATGCGTCCACGCTACGAGAATCAAGGAATGCTGAAAACCTTCGGCGGCGGCTCGGACAGGCCGCGGACCACGACGTGGGTCACCGACTTCCAGGCCACGATCGCCACGGCAAACGACTGGTCTTCTTCTTCGATCAGGAACACCCCTTCCGCCTGACGCGAGAGGTTCGCCGCATAGCCGTGCGGCGTGAGGACCGTCCCGCCGGCCAGGTAGACTTCGATTTCGGCGTTGTGCTCCTTGTAACCCCACAACCGTTCGAAGTACTGGGCCATCAACGGCCGCGCCTCGGGGGCCGGCCCGAACGGAGTCGACGCTGGCATTAACGAAGCAGGATCGATCGCCAGCGGATTAAACACGTCAACCGGCTCTTCGACCTGTTGCAGTTCTTCCTCGGTTGGCACCAGGAACTTGACGCCACACTCGGGGCACTTGCCCGGTTCACCCCCTAGCGAGACGCTGCCAGCCAGGTGGTGTCCGTTAGGGCACAGGAAGGCAATCTCTCCGTCGGCCGGCGACTCGCCTTCGGCACAAACGTGAATTGGGTTCGCAGGTTCTTCGTGTGCTTCCGGCGTTTCAGCCGCGGCCGAGACGTTCGACGGGGACGAGCCAGCAGCCGGCCCGACGACAATGGGAACGGGGGCCGACGGTGCCGAGCCGGCGCCGGTATCGATCTTGATGCCCGAGTTACCGGGTGACGAGCCTGTTTTGATTTCGGGGACGCGGAAGATCGCGCCGCACTGCGGGCACTTGCCGCGCTTACCGGCCTGGCTTTCGGGGCAGACAAGCTTGTGCCCGTTGGGGCACAACAAGGTGATGGTCATGGTCGTGCAATGCCGTGGCCAGGGGTGTCAACTCAATCGGAGCGGGCGAGCCCGACGTGCCTGTTCCTCAAAAGCATGATCCAGCCACCGGTAAAGCGGCCGTGGGCCAGCCCAGCCGGGAACTGCGGTCAGTGTACAATCGTAGCTTGGAGTCCCGAGCTTGGGTACGCGGAAGTAGCGATTGCACCGGCTTTATCGCAAGTTTTTGGCCCGAATCAAGCGTGCCGCGCCCCGCGCCGGCGAACGCCGCCATGCCCGCGCGTCTCGGCGGCCCGCAAATCGGTTGAACGCTTGACTTAGCGGGCCTGGGGGCCAAAACTAAGCCGTTTCGAGTGCCCACGCCGTCGAGCTATCGCGCATGCCCATCCAGGTCTCTTGTCCCAGTTGCAAGGCCGTCTTTTCGGTTCCCGAGAAGTTCGCCGGCAAGCAGGGCCCGTGCCCCAAGTGCAAGACGGTCATCACCGTTCCCAAGCCGGCGGCGGAAGTCAAAATCCACGCGCCGGAAGGGGCCGAAGGGGGCAAGGATACCAAGCGCTCGCTGGTCACCAAGCCCATCTTGCGCGAAGAGACCAAGCTCAATATTCCGCTGGTGGCCATCGGCGCCATCGTGGTCATTGGCGTGTTCGTGGGGGCGTACTTCCTGCGCACGACGCTGCAAGGAATTGATCTGGCGGCCTTGGCGATGCGCGCGGCGGGATTGCTGGTCATCGCTTTCCCGGCGACGATTCTGGGCTATGCCGTGCTGCGCGATCAGGAACTCGAACCCTATCGTGGTCGGGCCATGTTGGTGCGCACGACGCTCTGTTCGTTCCTCTACGCCGGGCTCTGGGTGGCGTTCTATCACCTGCCGAGCGACTTCTTGAACTCGATCTACACCCTGCTGATCGTGGCGGCATTGTTGATCGCCGGCGGAGCGGCCGTGGCTTTTGTCAGCTATGATCTCGACTTCGGCAATGGGCTATTCCACTACATCTTCTATCTGCTGGTGTCGCTCGCGCTGGCCTGGGTGGCCGGAGTGAACATGCCGTGGGGAATGCTGCGTTCGTAGCTCGACAGCGATGAGAACGCAGCCGACTACGACGTGAAGATGCTCGGGCGCATGCTGCGCAAGTGGGGCGCGTCGAGGATCTCGAACGGCGACGCCACCGATTGCCACGGCTCGCCGAGTTGGCGTATCTGGTGATCGGCCAACGGACCAAGCACGCCGCCGGCCAGTTGCAGGTAAGGAATCCGCTGCGGCGCCAGGCCGATAATTCGTGCGCAGGTGGCGTCGACCGCCGTCAGGTTCGTGCCCACGACAACCAGCCCCATTTGCTTGGCGCTTCCCAGAATCGGCCCGTCACCTTCCATGCAAGTGATGCCGTCCACGACGGTGATCGTGCGCGGTAATGAAGCGTTAATGTCGATCACGGTCTCGGGAATGCCGGCGTGGTGCAGCACGTTCTTGGGCCAGCCATATTTGCAGCCTGGCAGCGAACCGTACATGTTCTTCAGCGCCGCGGTCATGCCCATCCAATGGTGCGTTTTGAGCTTGGGCATCGACACGACCAGGTCGGCTTCGACGACGGCCTGGGGGAAGTAGAAACCTTTGAGCACCGAGCGCCGGCCCGCGTTGTGGGCCCAGCGGACGTCTTGATAGTTCAGATCGGCGAACTCGATCTTGCCGTCGTCGAGCGCCTCGCCGAGGCGCGATTCCTCGAGCGCCATCTCGGTGTCGCGCACGTGGCCGGGCGCTTCCCCCACTCGCACTTCGGCGCCCCAGCCGCGAAACACGTTGGCCACGGCCACGACCATGGCTGGGTGAGTGGTCATCTGCGGCGACAAGCGCATGGGCTCGACCATGTTGGGCTTTAGCAGCACGCGCAGTCCACGCATCGTTTCCGCCACGATTCCCGATGCGATCAGGCCGTCGCGAATCGTTTGTTCCAGTGGCCCGTCGTAGCGCTGATTGCGGGCCACAAACACGCCAGCTTGCGTGGAGCCGCCAAAGATTCGGTGCAACTTGCCTCGCCACCACGCCACGCCCAAGAGGCCGGCCGCCGCGGCGCCGCCGCCGACGATCAGCGCGCGACGATCGACGCGCTCCGACGCCGGCGGCAGGATCAGCTTACTGGAGTCGGGCTGTTTTTCGGCGTCGCTCACTTAGCCGGCTCCTTCCTGGGCAATCTGCACCAGCGGGGCCGCCGCGCCGCGAGCGGCTTGCGCCAACATGGCCAGTCGCGGCAACGCGCCAGGCCGGCGTCGCGTCCGCTCGGCGGCAGCGGCTAGCCAGGCGTCGGCCTCGGCCGGAGTGCGCTGCCAGGCCGCCAGCCCCAACAGCGCGTACGACAGGGATGCCGCCGTGGTGTGGGATGAAATCGTTTGCACCTCGTAGTCGACCGTTCGGGTGAGGCGGCCACTGGCGTCCGCTTCGTTGCGCAAGGCCAGTAGCACGAGCCCCGTGGGCTCGACATGTGGACGTAGTTCCTGACCCAACACGAATGTATTGCCGTAGTTCGTACCACCCTCGGGTAGCAATCGATCAACCAGCAGTTCCACCGCTTCGCGCGTGCGCGCGTGATCGTGCAGGCCCGCGGCCTTCAAGGCCAACACGGCGAACGCAGTGGGCTCGACCCAGGAGTGGGTTCCCTCGACCCAGGCCCAACCGATCAGCCGCGTGTTGTGCCCCAGGAACTCGGCCTGATCCAGCGACTTGCCATGCGCGACGAGCAGCCAAGCCTGCGCGCGATCGATCAGTGGCTGAAATTCTTCGGCGGCGTGGCGTTTGAGGGCGTGCCAGGCGCACATGGCCATGGGCGTCGGCCAATACGGATTGTTCTGGTCGGCGCTGATGCCCACGCTGCCATCGACGTTTTGCAGCCGCGCGAGTTGCCGCGCAGCGCGTAACGCCGCGTCGGTGCGGTCGTGCGCCGCCAGTGCCAGTGCCGCCCAGGCCGCTGGCTCGGCCGACGCCACGCCGCCAGGGGTATAGCTGAACTCTTCAACGTGGGCGAGTTCGTCGAGCGTGTTGGTGAGCCAAGTCATGCGGAGTGTGGTGGGGTTGGCGTGGTCATTAAGTAATCATCGGCAGCGGCTTGACACGTACCTGGGCGCTCAAATCGTCACAATCGATACCCCCGGATCAGTCTACGGAATTTTGCAATTTTTACACACCGCGATTTGACTAGGAACCTGGCTGACCTAGGGTTTCAGTGCAGGAGCAAAGTGCGTGAGCACGAGGCTGCTGCGAGGTTGGTTCTGCGACCGGCCTCGAAGTTGACTGGGGGCGAACGGCTGGCGACGGTAACCCGCGTGGTGTTGCTTCGCGTCAGTTGGACTCTCGCGGTCAGCTTCAATACCTCTGCATCTTCGAAAAAGGCAAACCGGCCGCGAGGTCGGGGCGCAAAGCCAAGGGCCTGAATAGCGAACGCTGTCCAGGCAGCCAGGCTGCCGAAGGATGTGAGTCGAACGCGCGTCGCTCGGGTGTGAATCCGACCGGCGGCTTTCGGCTGGCGACTTCGGACGTGGTGCAAGCGATTGTCCTGCCGGCAATCCTTGAAACGCGTCCCTCGGGCTGACTGGATCAGAGGTGCTGAACCAATAACGTGAGACGCTTTGGACACGCAGCAGGCCGTCGTCGAATTGTTTTTGCGACGGTGTGTGCGGAGTGGTCTCGAATATCGTTAGTCGGGCCGGCGGTAGCCACCGGCCGGTCGATCGGCACGAGAGAACTGGCGAACACGCCCGCTTCCGCTACGGCCGAACGCACATCTGAGGAGACCCACAGCCATGATTCGTTTCGCCACCAAGATCAAGAAGTTTTTGAAGTCGGAAGACGGCCCCACCGCGGTTGAATACGCCGTGATGCTGGCGTTGATCGTCATCGTCTGCTTGACGGCCATCCAGTCGATTGGCACGAACGCCAACGCGACGTTCCAGAAGGTCGCCACCCAGCTCCAGACTTCGTCGAGCTAATACCCGCGAACCAGCTTTGGTTCGATCCTCAGTCCCCGCGGTTCCGTCCAGGAACCGCGGGGATTTTTTTGTTGATCGCCGTGTTGGACGCCCGTGGTCAAATCGCCTGCACACGGCGATTTGCGACCTATAGTTGCTGGTAGGCAGCGCGCCCGAGCGCGCGCCCACGCCCGGGCAGTAAACCACAATTCCAGGTGACCACCATGCCGATCCTTCCCGTTGATTTGGCCGGAATGGCGCCGTTGGTATTCACCGCGTTTGTGGCCGTTACGCTCGTGGCTCGCCTGATGATCTTTCGCGCCTAACATCCGCCTGACGCGGCGAACGGTTGCCGCGCGACTCCCACCCACACTGCACCCACCTGCCAGGATGAACTGACATGTTTGAAAAAGACTTTGCCGCTGCCCTGTTCAACAATTGGCACGTTTGGTTCGTGACCGTCACGCTGGTGGTTGCGGCCGTGATCGACGGCTGGCAGTTGAAAGTGCCGAACTGGATCACTTTCCCGATGATTGTCGGGGGTTGGGTCTACGGGTTCTGTGTCGGCGGTTGGGAAGGCCTGGGCTTCAGCTTGCTGGCCACCGGGGTCGGCCTGGCCCTGTTGATGCCGGCTTATGCCATCGGCGGCATGGGCGCTGGCGATGTCAAGTTGCTGGCCGGTGTCGGCGCCTGGGTCGGCAGCGTGGTGACCTTTTATGCCTTTTGCTATTCGGCCATCCTGGGTGGCGTGATAGCGGTGATGATGGTCCTGTACCGCCGGGTCTGGACCAAGCATCGCCAGCAGTTCCAGCACATCGTCAACGAGATTGTGACCGTTCGCGACCCGAACCAACTGGCGGCGATTGCCGCCGACCGGAAGAAGACCATGATGCTGCTGCCCTATGGGATCCCCATTGCGATGGGGACGATCCTGTACTTCTTCATGCATGGCATGCTGGGCTAAATCCCTCGCTTGGGTTGGTTGCTAGCGAAGTTTGCCTGAAAAAGCCGTTTGAGAAGCTGTTCAAACTGCACAAACATTGCCGGTTATGCCGACAAGAGTAGAGGCGTAATCTTTTCCGCGCACGGATCGATTCATGCCAGCAGCCTGCGAAAAGGTCGTTGGCAAACTTTACCGGTCGTTCCGCGTGTGCCGGAAATGCCGGTGATTCCGGCCAGGCGAAGCGTGCCGCCAAGAGGCGCTGTTATCAAGTCTGCGGGCGGTAACAGCCAATCAACTATGAAGGGTTTTAACAGTTCTTCGCGGCGTGCCGCCTTCGACGCTTGCACCGGCTGCGACGGTTAAAACGCGACCACAGGTGAATCGATGCGTCCGAAAACGATGATGCTGCTCGTTGTCGCCTTGGGGTGTGGATTGGTGGCCGCCATCGGCATCAACCAGACCTTGGCCAACCGTGAAGTCGTCGCGGCCCCAGCCGGCGAGATGGTGCCGGTGATCATGGCGCTCAGCAATATTGGCACCGGCGACCCGCTGAAGCCCGAGAACATCAAGCTCGAAGAGTTCCCCAAGGACCGCATGCCGCCCAATGCGGTGAGTGATTGGGAGAACGCCATCGGCCGTCGGGCCCGGCACCCGATTCTGCCTGGCTTGCCGATCGTCGAGGAGATGTTGCTCTCCAAAGGGGACAACGGCGAGGATCTGTCGGGCATGATCGCCAAGGGGATGCGCGTCGTCTCGGTGCGCGTCGACGCGGTCAGCGGCATGGCCGGCCTGCTCAAGCCTGGCGATCGCGTCGACATGGTGGTCCATTTGCACCCGAACCCGACCTACGGCATCAGCATGCCCAGCGCGCGGACGTTTTTGCAGAACGTAAAGATCATCGCCGTCGACGACGTCTTCCGTCGCGACAACGACGGCCAGCAAGCGGTCGTGGCCAAGACGGTCTCGGTGCTGGTCACGCCGGCACAAGCCGAATTGGTGACCCTGGCGACTGAACTAGGGACGCTGCGGCTGATCATGCGGCCGGCCGACGACGACGGTAAGTCCGAGACGGACGGCGCCAGCCCCGAAGAGTTGCTGGGTGTAAAGCACAGCAGCAGCGAACCAAAGCCCGAGCCGGATTTGCTCGGACTCTTGAATCAACAGAAGCCCCCGATGCCGGCCGAGCAAGTGCCGACGCCGGACATCGTGAAGAAGGATGTGTGGCGGATGCGAATCTTCGATGGTTCGTCGCCGCGTGAAGTGGAATTCGAAGATGGCGTGCCCCGCACGCTGTCAGGCAACTCGGCCGGCGACAACGGCGTCCCGCCGACGCCCGAGACCAAGCCCTAAGCAGTGCCGCGGTTCAAGGATGAATGGTTAGCTGCCAGTTGACGCCAAGCGGTGTGCATGCCACCCCGCGTCGCTGGTGTAACGCAGGATATCAGGGATGATTACGATGCGCTGTTTTCAAGCGTCGTCAATTCGCAAAGCGATGACGGTCCTGGCCGTGTGGATGGCCATCGCGCCCACGCTGGCAATGGCCGAGCAACCGGGCGCGCGTCCGACGTTGCGCCTGGCCTGGCAGCAGCCGCCCGTCCAGACGCCGCCGCCGGCCGCTCCGTCAATGACGGGCCCTCAGCCGGTCATGCACAAAGTGCAAGCGGCCAGCGAGCGCGTGACCATGATCGCCAATTCGAGCCGCATCCTGACCCTGGAACAGCGGATTCCCGAGGCCACGGTCAACAATCCCGAACTGGTCGACGTCATTCCGCTGTCGCCGAACCAATTGCAGATTTACGCCAAGAAGCCCGGCGTGACGCAAATCAATCTCTGGACCGAGAACAAGGCCGAGGTGTTCACCGTCGAATTGCTTATTTACGCCGACGCGCGCGAGCTAACCGCGCTCTTGCAGGCCCAGTTCCCCAAGTCGGCTTTGCAAGTCATTCCGCTCCCCAATTCGGTCATCATCGGCGGCTATGTCGATGATCCGACGCAAGTGAACCGGATTATTTCAATCGCCGAACAGTTTCACCCCACCGTGATCAACAACATTCAAGTTGGCGGCGCCCAGCAAGTGGTGCTGAAGGTCCGCGTGATGGAAGTCTCGCGCACCAAGCTTCGCCAACTGGGCATCGACTTTGCCGAGATCACCAGTTCAGGTAGCTATGTCGGCAGCGCCGGCGCTGGCTTGCTGAAGCCCAACGCGCTGCTGTCCCAGACCGTGCAAAGCACTTCGTCGGCGACCGGCGTTTCGGTGTTGCCCGGCCAGATCAACACGGCTGGCACGCAATCGTTTGCCTTTGGCATCGTCGACAACTATCAGTCGTTCAGTATGTTCATGCAGGCTCTGCGGCAGGACAACCTGGCCAAGGTGTTGAGCGAACCGGACATTGTCACGGTCAGCGGCCGCCCAGCCTATTTCAACGCCGGTGGCGAATTCCCGATTCTGGTGCCGAACAGCTTGGGCACCGTGGCCGTGCAGTACCGCCCCTACGGCACGCAAGTCGACTTTGTGCCCATCGTACTGGGCAACGGCGCCATTCGCCTGGAAGTGCGCCCGCGCGTGAGCGAAATCGACAACACCACGGGCACCACGCTCAACGGCATTACGGTGCCGGGCTTGAAGGTCCGCGAAATCGACACCGGCGTCGAGATGCGGGCCGGGCAGACGTTGGCGATTGCCGGGTTGGTCAATTACCGCGAAGAGGCGGCCAAATCAGGTCTGCCAATCCTAAGTGAGTTGCCCTTTATTGGCCCGTTCTTCGGCACCAATAAGTCGATCTTCAACGAAGTTGAATTGTTGATCATGGTCACTCCCCACTGGGTCGAAGCCATGGACTGCGATCAAGTTCCCAACTGCGGGCCGGGCATGGACACCACCTTCCCGACCGACTTCCAGATGTACGTCAAGGGACATGTTGAAGTGCCGAAGCTGGTGGCCCCGAACGTGGCGCCGGGAGACATGCCGATGAACTACCCGAATGATGTGCCGCCAGGTGAAGTGGTTCCGGCCAACTCGCCGACTCCGCCGGTTCCGGCGCCCGATGCAACGGGCAAGTCGAAAGTCTCGGGGTTGATCCGTCCAGCGGCCCTGATCGCGCCGGGTTCGCGGTCGACGACGCCGAGCAACTCGGGCCAAGGGACAACACCTCCGAACGTGACGCTGCCAGCAACGGGCACTTCTGCGGCCGGTTCGGCAGCCTTGGTGCGGACAGCGCCGGTGGTAACGGCTGTGCCGACGATTCCGAATGCGCCGGCCGGGGCTGCTAGCCCGGTTCGGCTCCCTCAGACCTCGGTGCCAACGCCCCAGAACGTCTCGGCACCCGTACGTGGGCCGGCCCTCAGTTCGCCGATCGCCTTGCCGACCCCTCGGAATAATCCGAACGACCGGTCTGTCTCGCATCCTGCGACACAGGCGATCCGCCAGGGAGCCAAGCCAGCGCCAGGATTTATCGGCCCGCTGGGATACGACGACCTAAAGTAGTCGTGTGAATTGACCCCCCAGGTGGTATTGGGCGGGGCAATAGGCGGCTACACGTGCGCCGTTCGTAACCTAGTGTTACTGCGGACAGTGTACCCGGTTGGTCGTATTTCTGGGATTCGAGTGGTCACGCCATGAGCAACGTTCTCCGTCTAGCCGTCGTTGATCCAAACGACGCCTCGCGCGAAGCGTTGAAGGGCATGCTGCTCGGCATGGACATTGTCTGGCTCGAAGCGGAATGTTCGCGCTACGAGTTCTTTGCCGACGTGGTCGGTCAAACCCACCCGGACATCGGCATTGTCTCGCTCGATTCCGACGCCGATAAGGCGCTGGACCTGGTGGCTCGGCTCAGCGAGTTGTCCCCCGACTGCAATATCCTGGTGGTCAGCTCGTCGACCGACGGCAAGTTGATCCTCCGCGCCATGCGGGCCGGAGCCAAGGAATACCTGACCCAACCGCTCAAGCTGCAAGATCTGTTCGACGCCATCGGCCGTATTGCCGAGCGGCGGTTCGGCCGCGGCGAAACCAAGAGCCGAGCCTCGACGGTCATTGCCGTCTGCGGCGCCACCGGCGGCGTGGGCACCACGAGCATCAGCGTCAACCTGGGCTGCATCTTGGCCAAGGAGCCGAAGAACTCGGCGGTCCTGGTCGACATGGATTTGTGCCTGGGCGATGCCGACGTGTTCTTGGACACGATTCCTGATTATTCGATTGTCGACGTGGCGCAGAACGTGTCGCGTTTGGACTTTACTCTGTTGCGACGGTCGCTAACCAAACACTCGTCGGGGCTGTTCTTGCTGCCTCGGCCAGTGAATATGGAAGACATGGGGCTGGTCCAGCCCGACGATTTGCAACGCGTGATCGGCCTGTTAAAGGCGACGTTCTCGCACGTGGTGCTCGACTTGTCCAAGTCGTACACCCCGTTGGACATGGTCGCGTTGCAAATGGCGACGCACATCCTGCTGGTCACCCAGTTGGACTTGCCCTGCTTGCGAAACGTGGTCCGATTGCTCACTTCGTTCAACGAGATGGAAGGCATGGGCGAGAAGGTCAAGGTGGTCTGCAACCGTGTCGGTCTGAACGACAGCACGATCAGCTTGAAGAAAGCCCAGGAAACGATCGGCCGCGAGATCTTTGCCCAGGTGCCGAACGAGTTCCGCACGATGGTCGAAGTGCGCAACAACGGCGTGCCGTTGATCGAGCAAGCTCCCAAGGCGCCCGTCACTCAATCGCTCATTCGCCTGGCCGAGCAGCTTTCGGCCGGGCCGGCCGAGGCCGCCGGCGAAGCAGCCGCTGCCCCGGCCGAACAGGCCAAGCCGGGCAAGTCAGGGCTGTTCAGCATGTTCGGCGGGAAGAAGAAGTAGTCGCAAAGCCCAGGGGTTTCATCCTCTGGGTTCTTGTGTCCACTTCTATCCTTATCCCAGGGGGTGAGACCCTGGGCTTATTGAAACCTTCGCCGTGTGTCGCGTTTTCGCCCTCTCGGGCCCCGGCACGTCTTAACCGTAACCTAGACTTGCTAGGTGGAACTATCGGCGCTGGTGACAAAAGGCACCCACGCCGGACTTGGCAACGGACTTCCGCGGCCGCAGCGTTCCATCGCCGGTTACCTCCCGCCTATTACCTGCCACCGCGACGGTGACGCCTGATGACGTTGGCCGAGTGCCGCGTGTTTCAAGCCGCCTGAATCAGAATCAGGATACGAATCAATCATGTCTGCTCCCAACAAGCCCCTGCCGATGGTCGGTCGTCCTGGCGAGAAGTCGGGCGATTCGGAATTCGAAGGACTCAAGCGCAAGATTCACGGCAAGCTGGTCGACAAGCTCGACCTGAACCGGGTGGGCGACTTGCAAGGTGATGTGCTGCGCCGCGAGATTCGCATGGTCGTCGAGCATCTGTGCGATGCCGAAGACATCATGCTCAATCGCGGCGAGCGCGACCGGCTGATTGACGAGGTGCTGGACGAGACGTTCGGCCTGGGGCCGTTGGAGTTGCTGCTCAAGGACGCGACGATCAGCGATATTCTGATCAACGGCCCCAAGCACATCTTTGTCGAACGCAAAGGGCGGATGGAACGCTCGAACGTGACGTTCCGCGACAACGCCCACCTGCTGCAGATTATCGACCGCATCGTGTCCAAGGTTGGTCGCCGCGTCGACGAGGTCTGTCCGATGGTCGACGCCCGCTTGCAAGACGGCTCACGCGTCAACGCGATCATTCCGCCGTTGGCCCTGGACGGCGCGGCCGTCTCGATTCGCCGTTTCGGCTCGAACCCGTTGAAGCTGGAAGACCTGTTGAACTACAAGGCCTTCACGCCCGAGATGGTGATGCTACTGGAAGGGGCGATCAAGGCTCGACTCAACGTCGTGATCTCCGGCGGTACTGGCTCGGGCAAGACGACGCTGTTGAACACCTTGTCGAGCTTTATCGGCAACACCGACCGCATTGTCACGATCGAGGACGCCGCCGAACTTCAATTGCAGCAAGAACACGTGGTGCGATTGGAAACCCGCCCACCCAATATCGAAGGCAAAGGGGCGATCACGGCCACCGACCTAGTGCGCAACGCCCTGCGTATGCGGCCCGAACGAATCATCATCGGCGAATGCCGCGGCGCCGAAACCTTGGACATGCTCCAGGCCATGAACACCGGCCACGAAGGTTCGATGACCACGCTGCACGCCAACACCCCGCGCGACGCCCTGTCTCGTATGGAAACGATGATCACGATGTCGGGCTTCGAACTGCCGTTGAAGGCCATGCGGCAGCAAATGGCCAGCGGCGTCAACCTGATCATCCAGGCCAGCCGTCTGCAAGGCGGTCCGCGCAAGATCACCTACATCACCGAGATCGTTGGCATGGAAGGAGACACGATCGTGATGCAAGACATTTTCCGGTTCATCCAGGAGGGGATCGACGAGAATTCCAAAGCCTTTGGCCGCTTCGAGGCGACCGGCATTCGACCGAAATGCATGGACCGCATCGAGCAAGCGGGCATCCGCTTGCCGGCCAGCGCCTTCCGCCAACGTGTGATGTTGAAGTGCTAATGCCGTTGTCCGCGGTCTTTCCTAGTCCCTAGCCCCTAATCCCTAGCGCCTCTCATGTCACCACTGCTGATTTCAATCACTGCGTTCGCCGCTGTTGCCGCCATGGCCTGGGCCGTGATGCAGATGTTCGGTGACAAGGACGACGACAAGCTGTCCGACCGGCTCGACATGTTGGCCGGCAAGGGCGCGACCAGCAAGGAGCCGTCGCTCAAAGAGACGTTGCTGATCCAGCCGCTTGACGCCGCGCCAGGCCTGATCGAAGCCCTGCTCAACCGGTTCGGCAAGTCGCGGCTACTGTTCCAGCAGGCCGACACCAAGCTGACCCCGTCGCAATTCGGCATGATGAGCGGCGGCCTGGCGTTCTTGGGGATGATGGTGTGCGTGGTGGCTCGGCTGCCTGTCTGGATGGTTCCGGTCGTGGCCCTGAGTGCCGGCGTGATGCCGCTGATGTACTTGTCGATGAAGCGCAAACGCCGGCTCAAGTTATTCGGCGCCCAATTGCCCGAAGCGCTCGACCTGATGGGTCGCGCGCTCCGTTCCGGGCACAGCCTGGCGGCGTCGTTCGAGTTGGTGCAGTCGGAGCTTAACGCGCCGATCGCCACCGAGTTTGGCCGCGTGTTTGAAGAACAGAACCTGGGGCTGCCCATCGAAGAAGCCCTCGAAGGCCTGACCGAGCGCGTGCCGAACATGGACTTGCAGTTCTTCTGCACGGCCGTCGTGTTGCAGCGGACCACCGGTGGCGATCTGGCGGAAATCCTCGACAAGATCGGCCACCTGGTTCGCGAGCGATTCAAGATCTACGGCCAAGTCCAGGCGCTGACCGGCGAAGGGCGGCTGTCGGGTATTGTGCTGTTGGCCTTACCGCCGGTGTTGTTCCTGGCCGTGTACCGGCTGAATCCCAATTACATCATGCTGCTGTTCGACGACCCAATGGGCACCAAGATGCTCGCCGGCGCGGTGATCATGCAAGTGCTCGGCGCGCTCGTCATTCGCAAAATCATCAACATCAAGGTTTAAGACTGCCGTGTTTGTCTTTCAAGGCTTCAGCATGATAACGGTGGTTCCCTTCGCGGTCTTCGGCGCGATCGCCATGGCCGTGTGGGCGGTCATGAATATGTTGACCGCCGAAAAGCCGCGCTCGGCCGAACGGCTGGACGAGATTCGCAACCCGACGCTGCGCAAGAAGCGGCTCGAAAGCGAAGCCGCCATCAAGAAACAAGGCGCGGTCACCCAGATGATCGTCAAGGCGACTCCCGCCTTGGCCAAGCCGCTGCAACCGACCAACGAGTTGGAAGCCAACAAGCTGAAGCTGCGCCTGGCCAACGCCGGGTTCCGCGCTGAAACCGCGCCCACGGTCTTTCTGGGCTTGAAGTTCATGTGCCTGGTGTTGGGGCTAATGTTCAGCGGCGTCACGATGACGGCGCTGGCCCGCTTTGATCAACAGGCGATCATGATGGCCGTTTCGGTGGCCGGCGTGATGTTCTATCTGCCCGGCCTGGTTCTGGCGTTCATGATCTCGCGGCGCAAGGAAGGCATCTTTCTCGGCCTGCCCGACGCGCTGGACCTGATGGTGGTCTGCGTCGAAGCGGGCCTGGGCCTGGACCAGGCCATGCGCAAAGTCTCGGAAGAGATGAAGAAGTCCTACCCGGTGGTCGCCGAGGAATTCGCCCTGGCCAACTTCCAGATGCAAGTCGGCCGCACACGCAGCGAAGTGTTGCACGAGTTGGGCACACGTTCGGGCGTGGACGACTTGAAGGCTCTGGCGTCGATCTTGATCCAGGCCGACAAGTTCGGCTCGAGCGTCGCCCAGGCCCTGCGTGTCCAGAGCGACAGCATGCGCACTCGCCGCCGCCAGATGGCCGAGGAAAAGGCCGCCAAGACAGCGGTCAAGCTGATCTTCCCGCTGGTGATCTTCATCTTCCCAGGCATCTTCGTGATCCTGGTCGGGCCGGCGGCCATCACGATGGTCCGCGAAATGTTCCCGATGATGAGCGGCAAGTAAGCGGCTATTTCAATAAAATGCGTTGCTAGCTTGACAGGCGTTGTGGTGACCCCTGCCAGCACGCCGCGATTCTCGCCTTGGGCTGCATTCGTCCCCCCGTTCGATCCGATATTACCGTTAGAAGCGTTGCGATCTGCGCGCACCGCGTGCTGGCGGCCCAAGCCGTCGCCAGCGTCGGTCGAACCCGGGAGCCGTTGTCATGCGAAAGTCTTGGAAACTCTGCGTGTTGGCCGTCGTGTCCTCGCTGTTCGGCGCCGCCATCGTCCAGGCCGAAGGTTTTCTCGAGCGCCCGTTCCGCGCCTTCAAGCGGGACGCCCAACGCAACAACGCCTGGCCCGAGGCTTTTATCCCGTCCGACCGGGCTCGCGTGCGAGCCCCGATGCAACTCTGCATCGAGAACGGCTATCGCTTTCAGAACACGTTGGGGGATGATTACTTCGAACCGGACACCGGCCGTCTGAAGGAAGCCGGCATGAACAAGGTTTACACCATCCTGACCGAGTCGCAGATGCAGTATCGCTGCATCTACGTGGTGACGGCCGAATCGCCCGAATTGACCGCGGCACGGATCATGTCGGTGCAGCAGGCGGCCGACAAGATGGTGGCCCCGGGCGAGTTGGCCCAGGTCGCCGAAACCCGCGTCAAGCCGCGCGCCACGCCGGCCTTCTACGTTGACGCCATCGATCGGGCCTGGCGTGAATCGCGCCCGGCGCCGACCTTGCCGCCGGCAACCGGCCGCGGTTCATCGAGCGGTGGCGCTTCAGCCGCCGGCTCGTAAGACGCCAATGCGAGAAAAGAATCAAACAAGCCCAGGGGGCTCACCCCTAGGGCTTATTGCTTGAATGGCACGCCAGAACAGCATCCAGGCCGCGCCCGCTGCGTTTCAATCGAGTCAGCCACCGCGTCTAGTGCTGGAACAAGAACTCGTTGCTGTTCAACAGCGCCCAACTCACGTCTTCGAGCCCGCGGGCCATGTCGCCATTGGCGCTCACATAGGTCAACGCCGCCTTCAGCTCGTTGGCGTTCGGCGCTCGGCAACAAGCCGCCAGATACAGCTCGCGAACGATCTGTTCGGGCGACTTGCCCGCGGTGAGCAACTTCTTGGCCCGGCTGTCGCCGTCGCGCAGCTTGTTGTGCAGCAGCGCGCCGTTGATCATCTGCAACGCTTGCGACAGGTTCGTCTCGCCCGAGCGTTCGCATGCGCACGGCGTTTCACGGGCTGGTTTGCCGAACACTTTCAGGAACTCATGGTCGCTGTCGGTGCCGGGCATTTGCACGGCGCGCGTGCCAGCGGGTAGGCCGGCGTACTTCTCGGGCACGTCGGTCACTTGGCAAATGGCGTCGAGCAGCACTTCGGCCGGCAGGATGCGAGTGTGGTAGTGCGAGAAGTATTTCGCGTCGTCACGGTTGAACTCGTTGCTCCGCGAACTGAGTTGATAGATCTGGCTATTGAGGATCACCCGCAGGACATGCTTGCGGTCAAAGCCGTGCGAAATGAAGTCGCGGGCCAACTCGTCGAGCAAGGCCGGATGAGCCGCTGGGTTCGAGTCGCGGAAATCGTCGATCGGCTCGACAATGCCGCGCCCCATCACCTGGGCCCAAATGCGATTAACCTCGACGCGCGCGAATCGCGGATTGTCCGCCGCGGTCAGCCACTCGGCCAACAGCAAGCGGCGATCCGACTCGCCCGTCATCGGCACCGTGCCGCGAACCGGCATCCAGGGCTGCATTTGCTTGCCCGTGCGCGGTTGCGTCACCTCGCCCGAGCGGGCCACCCACACGACCAGATCATTGTCGTCGGCGCTCTTCTTGCGCTGAATGCGGGTAAAAAAGGCGCTAATCCCGTAGTAGTTATCTTGCGTCCAGCGCTCGAACGGATGGTTGTGGCACTTGGCGCATTGGATGCGCGCGCCCAGAAATATCTGCGAGACCGTCTCGGTGCAATCGTTGGTCTCGGCCGCGGCGCGGAAGAAGTTGGCCGCGGGGTTTTGCAGCGTGCTTCCCTGGGCGGTCAGCAATTGCCGGGCGAACTGATCGTACGGCATGTTCGAGCGCAGGGCTTGGACCAGCCAGTGGTGGAACTTGAACACGCCTGGCTCCGACACCGCGGTCTTGCGCACGCGCAGCAGGTCGGCCCACTTCAGCGCCCAGTATTCGGCGTATTCTGGCGCTTCGATCAACTGGTCGATCAACTTGGCTCGCTTGTTCGGATCCTTGTCGGCTAGGAACTGCTCGGTCTCAGCCACCTTGGGCAAGCGCCCGATCACGTCCAGGTAAAGACGCCGCACGAACTCTTCATCGCCGGCGGGTTGCGACGGGACGATTTGCAACTGCTTGAGCTTGGTAAAGACCAGCTTGTCGATGTAATTCTTTTCGGCCGGCGCGGCCCATTTCAGGTTCGGCCGCTGCTCCAGGAACACTAGCGGAATCGTTTCCATCTGTTCCAGGTAACGGACCAGAATCGTCGATTCGCCGTTCTGCTCGCCGCGGACCAGCCCTTCGGTGTCGACCGAGGCGACGGCCTGGTCGCTGCTGCTAAAGTCGGCCAAGCGCGTGATGTCGCGGATCGAACCGTCCGAGAAGTGCCCCGTGACCATCAACTGTTGATCGGCGGGTAAGTAGTAGAGCCGCTGCTTGGGATAGACCTCGATCTTCACGCAATGAATATTCGGATCCTTGTCCAACTGACAGCCTTGGGCGATCCAGTCGCGCAATAACGCGTAGGCTTCATCGGTTTTGCCCAGTCGCTTGCCGCCGACGTGCGGCACTTCCATTAGCGGCTTGCGGATGATCAAGCTGGCCAGCGGGTCGGCGAGATTCACCCGGCGGTTGAACGATTCGCGAATCAGCGTCTCGGTATCGAGCACGGGGTCGTACGCTCGCAACGACAGGCGGAACCCCCCCTTCCCGCTCGGCGAACCGTGACAAGCCCCTTGATTGCACCCTTGCTTGGTCAACGAAGCCTGCACGTCGAGCAGGAACGACACCGGCCGCGGCTGGTCGAGCGCGCCAACTTCGATGGCAACTTCCTTTTGCAGCGTGCCCGAGCGAACCGTCAGTTTGGCGCTCCCCTGCCCCACCGGCGACAGCCGATGGTTCTTGATCTTGACGACCTTCTCGTTGTCGATCGTCAGTTGCGCCGTGTTGGTCAAGTCGCGCACTAGGCCCGCGGCGTCGTAGCCCGAGATGATGACACGAGCATAGTCGCGTGGATCACTGAGCTTGATCCGCTCAGGATGAACTTCCATCCGCACAATCGGCGCTGGCACGCTCGCGGCTGCTGGCGCCGGAGCGTTCGTCGTATTGGCCGCCGCCACGGTGTTCGCGGCAGGTTGGGCGTCGGCCGCATGAGCGTTCGCGCCGAGCCACGCCCAGGCACTCGCCACGGCCAAGGCCCCGATCGTGCGTCGTAGCGATACCAAGGTTTTCCGGTCCATAGATCACCTGCTGCCCGTGAGGGCAAATAGTTTAAGGCTGGGTTTGTGCCACCGGCGTTTCGGCCGCTGGCTTGTTATTAGCGGGCTTATCGTTGGCGGGTGCCATCACGTCGAGCGCGATTGTGCCGACGTCAAATGTTACTTTTCGCCCTTCGATCGTCGTGGTGGCGCGCAGCAACGCCGTCGCCGAGCCGCGCGCGGCCGATGCCTGGGCCAGCAGTTCCGCTTTCGCGACCGGCTTGTCCCCTTCCAGTTTTAACGGCGCGGCAAGCGTCACCCCGGCCGGCAATCCTGCGACGCTCAACTCGACGGGAGTCTTGGCGTCGATGTTCCGTACCAGCGTCAGCGTCAAGAGGAGCTTGCCCCCCGAGGGTACGCTAACGGTCGCCTGGGCCGGATCAATTTCAATCGGCGGCGCGACGCGCAGCTTCACCCCCGACAGGGTTGCCGACCGCGGCTGGTTCTGGAACTCGCCCGAGCCGACGACTTGAAGCTCTTGCTCGCGCACGCTGGCGGTCGCCGGCCCAGTCAACTCGACCGCGAGCTCGTTCTTGCCTTTATCAATCGTCACGGCCTTGCCCGCCGCGAAACCCGCCGGCAAGTTGGGGAAAGCCAGCGTCACCGGCCCGTCGAACTTGTTAAGCCGTTCGACTTTCACGGTCAGCGTGGCCTTGCCCGCGTATTGCGGAAACACGACCACGGGCTTTGACGCGGCCAGCTTAAAAAAGTCGACCATCGGCGCGCCGACGCTCACCAGCGTCAGCCCGTCGAGCGACGCTGGCGGCCAAGGCAGACCGCTGAGCGACTTGCGCAGCTCGGGCAGGTTGCTGGCCACGGCGCGGAACTTCTTCTTGCCGTCGGTTCCTTCGCCGACCACGCGCATCGACAACAGCGTTCCCGGCGTGTAGCTGGCCGGCAGCGTGCCGGTCAACGTGGTGATCAGCTTGCCAGTGGCGATCGTCTCGCCCGAAAGTGTGGCCCCCGAGATCCCTTCGAGCGCCAACGTGATCGGCTGGGTAAAGTCGCGGCGCACGGCGGTCACTTTGACCTTGAACACGCCCCCTTGTGGCACGTCGAGCTTGTCGGCGTCGACCACCAGGGTGAAGCCTGGCTCGGCCAACGCCGCTTCGATTCGATAGACAAAGCCTGGCCCGCCGCGACCGAGCAGTTCTTCGACCTGCAAAATGTACGGGCCATCGGCGGCTGGCGTGTATTCGAGCACCCCTTCCTCGCTCCCCGAGTCGTCGGACTCGGCGAGTTGCTTCCCCTGGGCGTCGAGCAATCGCAGGTAGAGGTCCGTCGGCGCGCCGAGTCGGCGCGTCGCTCCGGTGAACCGCACCTTCTCACCTTTCTTGGCCGTGAAGGTGAAATAGTCCTTGTCGCCGGCGCGATCGAAGCGACCGTTCATTGCGCCGCCGATTGTCAGCGGGGCGGCCGTCGCGACTTCGTCGTTCGGTTCCCATTCGATTTGTTCTTGCCGCGAGCCGACGACCACGCCGGCCCAACTGGCCGCGCCGCCCGCCGTGTACCGCAAGGGGACGTTCACTTGCGTGGCGTCGCGCGGCTGAGCGGCAACCGCCACCGCCGGCAACATTGAACCATCGCGGGCCACACCGGTCACGCTGCTGGCCGCGCCGGCCGGAATGCCCAACGGATAAACCGCCGCGGGTAATGGGAAGTCGCCGATCCGCAAGCGGTAAAAATGCCGGTCGCTCCCTTGATAGCGCACGTCGCGCAGCTCGAGCAGGTAGTCCCCTTCGCGCTCAAAGCGATAGGTCAGCCGGCTGTCGGCGCCGGCCACCTCGTCATCGTCGGCGTAGGCCAACTCGCGGCCGGTCGCATCGAGCAGCCTCAGCACGGGGTCGAGCGGCGAGCCCAGCCGTCGGGCAAAGACATCGAACGACAGCCGCTGCCCCGCCTGGGCATGGAACTTAACGTATTCATATTGTCCCGCGGCGCAGAGACCTTCGACGGCCACGGGCGCTTCGACGGGCAGCGCGCGATCGGGGGCTTGATGCGAATTGCCAGCCGCCAAGGTCGGCAAGTCGTCGACCACGATCAGTTGCAGATTCGACAGGCCTTGCACCGTCGCCATTCGCACGGCGTACACGCCCGGCATCGCCTCGTCGGTCACCACGACTCGGACGCCGGTTCGCTCGGCGCTGTTTTGTTTGTCGGCGCCGGCTTCGGCCGGCTCGAAGCGCAACGGCCCGTTCGTCCACCACCGCGTCGGCTTCGCCAGATTCGCACCCAGAAACACCAACTCGTGCGTGCCACCGGGGCGAACCGCCCGCGGCCAAAGCTGATTCACCGTCGGCGCTTGTGCTGCGGCCAACGAGCAGAGCGCCGCCCAAGCTGGGATCAGCAAACAAGCAATCAGCCGGGCTCGTCTCAGGCAGTGATTCATGGCGGGCGCTTCTTCGATGCGTTCAAAAGGCGGGCGGGTGCGGCGGGGCAACAAGCGGCAAAGAGCAGGCGGGCTTTTAGAATAACTCAGAAATGACCTGACCGGTACTAATTGGTAGTGGACGCCCCAAACGGTCGTGGATGATCGTTTCGGCCGGCAGCCCCAAACTGTGGAATATCGTGGCACTTAGGTCGCCTGGCCCGGTCGGCCGCGAGGCGGGGTATGCCGCCAGTTTGTCCGACGCCCCAATGGCCCGGCCCCCCCGTACACCCCCACCGGCCAGGGCCACTGAGAAAGCGTGTCCCCAGTGGTCGCGACCCGCATTCCGGTTGATCTTGGGCGTCCGGCCGAATTCAGCCATGCAGACCACCAACGTCTCGTCGAGCAGCCCGCGGTCGCGCAGGTCTTCGAGCAAAGCTGAATAGGCCTGGTCCAGCGGTGGCACGAGGGCCGTCTTCAATCGGTTCTCATTCCCCCGATGGGTGTCCCACATCGGGCTTTCGACCGGGTCGTCATCCTGCCGGGCCCAGTTGACCTGGATCAGCGACACGCCGGCTTCGACCAAGCGTCGGGTCAGGAGCACGCTCTGCCCAAACCGTGTTCGGCCGTACCGGTCGCGCATCGCCGACGACTCATCATCCAAACGAAAGGCGCGAGCCGAACGCCCGGAACCGATCAGATCGAATGCCTGTTGCCGTAGCTGCGACCAGCGCTCCGAAACGGGTGGTTGAGTGCTTGTCGAGGTTGACGAAGCGATTTCATGCAGCAGTTGTCGCCGGCGATCGAACTCGATCGCCGTGTTTCCTTCCAGCAGTGACAGTCCGGGCACGTCGAATTGCACATCGTTTGGATTGCAGTTCAACAGCCACGGGTCGGTTGCCCGGCCCAAGAAGCCGGCGTCCTGACCGGGCCACAGGATACGGCCGTTGTTCCAGATTTCGGTCGGCAAGCGGACGGCGGCCGGCAAGGCGGTTTGTTGATTGGGCTGCTGAGCGCGAAACTTTTGGACAATCGCGCCCATCACCGGCCAGTCATTCGGCGCGCCGGGCTTCTGGTCCTCGGCGTTCATCGGCGCGTGGGGCGCGCCGGTCAGCATGGCGTAACCGCTCGACGAGTGGGCGTTATCGCGCGTGGTCATCGACCGTACGACCGTCCAATGTTCGCTCAGCGCGGCCGTCTGCGGCAGCAGTTCACCAATCGCCAGTCCCGGGCTCTTGGTGGCAATCGGCTTCAGCGAGCCGCGCACCTCGGCCGGCGCGTCGGGCTTGGGATCCCACAGTTCAAGCTGCGAGGGGCCCCCGCTGAGAAACAGAATGATGCACGACTTGGCGCGACCGAAGCCGGGCGAGAACTTTTCGCCGGCCGCTTGCACCGATCGGGCGGACCAAAGTTCTGGCAACGAGAGCCCCGCCGCCGCGAGCCCGCCGATGTGCAACCAGGCGCGACGATTCAGGCCCGAGCTGCGCGGCGTGCCCGAACTTGTCGACACCGGGCCATTCTCGGCGGGCCGATCGGCAAAGGTGAGCATCGGTCAGCGTCCCTCGGGCCTATCGAAACCAGGGTACCGAACTCGGTATGCCGCGCTCATAGCTGCGGCTGGCGCAAGCACTTAACGCTGGGGGTGGGAATCTGGGGCGGGAAAATTAGCTTTGCACCAAGCTAGCGATTCTTTAGTATATAAACTCCGCCCGATCAATAAATACCTTCCTGCCCGCAGTCCGAAGAGATAAGACGCCGGCCGTGTGTTGAACGCCGTCGCCACACGTCCGCCGTGACCCGTTGGGTCGCGCCCCACCTGACCTCGTACTCTGTTCCCAAGAGGCCGGCAATGTTCACCGTGCTTGGTTCGCGACGAACGGTGTGTGGCAATCTAACGCGACGCGAGATGCTGCGCGTCGGTGGGCTGGGGCTCGCGGGGCTCGGGCTGGCTGACATGCTGCGCCTGCAAGAGGCCGCCGCCAGCGAAGGGGCCGCGCGGCCACGATCGTTTGGCCAGGCCAAGAACGTCATCTTGATTCACCTGTACGGCGCGCCGAGCCAGCTCGAGACGTTCGATCCCAAGCCCGACGCCCCCGTCGAGGTGCGCGGCGAGTTGGATTCGATCGAGTCCAGCCTGCCGGGCTGCCGTGTTGGCGAGTTGCTGCCCAACGCGGCCAAGGCGATGGATCGCTGCACGGTCGTCCGCTCGATGAGCCATCCGTTCCCAATTCACGGCGCGGCCTACGCGCTGAGTGGCGTGCCGGTCGTGACGGTTCCGATGGAGTTGAATCCACGCGACGCGGGGCATTGGCCTTTCTTTGGCTCGGTGGTCGATTTCATCGACGCTAAGCGCAAGACCGAACGCCCGCGCGACCTGCCCAACAATATCGCCCTGCCCTTCCAGTTCAGCTCGCGCCGCGTGGGCGAAGTGCCCCGGGCCGGCCCGTACGCCGCGTTCCTGGGGGCCGAGTACGACCCGGTGTGGGGCGAATTCCGTGGCACAGCCACGCGCGGCATTGAGAAGACGCT
Organism: Planctomycetota bacterium; assembly: GCA_018242585.1. NCBI lineage: Bacteria > Pseudomonadati > Planctomycetota > Planctomycetota bacterium. Next base: position 60,814 of record JAFEBQ010000002.1, on the reverse strand, counting down.
GCGCGAGATGGTCTACACCGAAAACGACCCGTACATGGGCGTCTCGCCCGACAGCCACTTTGAAGTGCCGGCGGTTACGAGCCTGCAGGGTGATCTGACGCTCGACCGGTTGAACCGCCGACGATCGCTGGTGGCTCAGCTTGAGCAACAACGGGCCGATCTGGCCGAAGCCCCGGTCGGTCATCAGTTCGACCGGTATCGGGCTATGACGTACGATCTGCTTCAGTCCGATCGCTTGCGCAAGGCGCTCGACACGCGGCTGGAATCGGAACCGTCGCGAGCATTATACGGCAACACCCTGTTTGGCCATTCCTGCTTGACGGCCCGACGATTGGTCGAAGCTGGCGCGCGGGTGGTCACCATTTTCTGGGATGAGTACGGCGTGGCCGGCAGCGCTTGGGACACGCACTGGAACCACTACCCGCGGATGAAGGAAGAGTTGTGCCCCGGGTTTGACGTGGGCTGGTACGGGCTAATTACCGATCTGGATCAGCGCGGCCTGCTGGACGACACGCTAGTGGTCCTAACCAGCGAACACGGGCGCACGCCGCGGATCAGCACCGCGCGCGGTGGCGGCCGCGACCATTGGTCGCGCGCCTACTGCAACGTGGTGGCGGGCGGCGGTACGGCGCGCGGCCGTCTGGTCGGCGCCACCGACAAGCAAGCCGGCGACGTGGTCAGCCGACCCGTCAGCCCCAAGGACATGCTGGCGACAATGTATCACTTGATGGGCATCGACCATCACACAATGGTCCGCGATGCGCTGGGTCGCCCCTTGCCGCTGGTCGAAGGGAACGTCGTCAGCGACGTGCTAGCGTAGGCGAATCGCCGGCAGCAATGACTGCTGGCTATCATTGCACTTGCTGGCATTCGTAGGGTGCTCTGGGAGCACCATCTTATCCCGCTCACGACCTTTGGCTTTTGCGCCGAGCTTTTTGGCTGGCGATGTGATGTTTTGGTGCTCGCAGAGCACCCTACGGCCTTTAGGCAAGCTTTGCCGATCACATGGGCGCAATGCGTTTCGCGCAATGACGTTCGCACGCGAACTTCCGCTGCCGCGCTTGCGTACAGATAGAACGTCGATGCGGTGCGGAGTCACCGCTCAGCAGCCCTGGCCACGTCCGTCCGAGTGTTCGCGTCTGTCGCGGCATCTACACGGGGACGTGTCATGACAAGGAGGTTTTTGTCAGTCGATCTCGCATGAAGCGGTCGGCTCGATGGTGTCAGGTTTTCCGGAACTCTAGCGGGAGACTACGCTATGCGCGTCGCGCTTGTTTTGTCCACGTTTCGTCCCATGTTCTCGTCACTCGTCCTGTTGGCCGCGCTGGCCATGCCGTCGTTCGCCCACGCGGCGCCGCCGCGGGTGCGGTTCGATACCGACGCCACGGCGGTCGCCACCGACGTCACGACCGACGAGCAGTTGAAGACCAATCCCCAGACCCGCGTGCTGGCCGTCGAGCTGCGAGTGTCGATGTTGTTGGAAGCGGGGAGCGAAGACGACCTGAAAGAGGTGTTGATCACCGTTGACAGCCCCGAGCAGCGGGCGCGCGTGGTCGACTTTTTCCCGCGCACCGAAATGAGCAGCGACGCCGCCGGCCCGATCGCCCGGCAGGAAACGACCGAGCTGCAGCACACGCTGGACGTGTCGGGCAATCTGCTGCCGAGCCTGCGCGTCGGCCCGGCCGAGGTGCAAACTTCCCCCGGCGTTGGCAACCACTGGACCGAAAAGAAGACGGCGCTCGAAACCTATCAGCGCTTGGCCCCCAAGAAGCTCCTGCGGGCCAGCGGCACGTTGCACGCCGGTCATGGTGTGTTCTTCAAGCTCCATCCATCGAACCAGGAGAGCTTGCAGGGAACCCACATGTTCCGCTTGCAATTGGCCGTGCCGGCCGAGTGGCGCTACGATCGGCTGGTTGTGACCTGCCAGGCTCGGGGCGTTTCAAAGGTGTTGTTCGTCAAGCAGGAAGAGACCGCGGGCCAAGGGCGCATGACCGTTGGGCTGTACCTGTCGGGGGACGCCGCGGCCCAGCGAGCGGCGAACCGTCTCGCAAATGCGTACCTGATCGACCTGCACGCACGACAAAATGGCGAAGCCCGCGGAGCGAAACGCTAAGAGTGTTCCTCTTCGAATCACGCCGGCAGCGTGACTTCGCGATTCAACAGGTCGATCAACTGACGCAGTCGGCCCAGGCTGCGGCGATTGAAGCGGAATACCAGCCGCGGCAGCTTGGCCAGCGTCGTCTCTTCGGCTTCTTCGGGCAGCGCGGCCGCGACTTTGAATTGACCTTCGACCAGAATGTCGCTGTAGTCGGCGTTGATCCGCGCCAGCAACTCGGCACTCGGCGCGGCTTGCAATCGCAACACGAGCTTGTTGCGGACATAACGCATACTGTGATAGACGCGATAGAAGTTGACGATCTCGTTGACCGCTTCGTCGATACTGTCGGTTAGCTTGAATAGCGCCAGGTCGTCGGGCGAGATCATGCCGTGTCCCAGCAGCCGGTGCGTGATAAATGCCTGGAAGTCGCTCCAGAATTTGCCGCCGGGCTCGTCGACCAGCACGACCGGCACCATGTCGCGCTTGCCGGTTTGCAGCAACGTCAGCACTTCGAGCCCTTCGTCCAAGGTGCCAAACCCGCCGGGCAGCAGGCAGACCGCGTCGCATTCCTTTACGAACAGCAATTTGCGCGTGAAGAAGTACTTCATGTGTACAAGTTTGGGATCGCCGTTGATGACCGGATTGGCTTCCTGCTCGAAGGGCAACATGATGTTGATGCCCATCGAGTGGTCGCGGCCGGCCCCCTGGTGTCCCGCTTCCATGATGCCGCTGGCCGCGCCGGTGACGACGAGCCAGTTCTTTTCGGCCATGGCGCGGCCGAGGGCTATCGCCTGGTGAAAGGTCGGGTGGCTGGGCAACGTCCGGGCCGAGCCAAAGATCGTGACCTTGCGCCGCCCGCGATACGGAGCGAACACCTTGAAGGCGTAACGCAATTCGCGCAGGGCGCGTTCCAGAATCTTGATATCGCCGCGGCTGGTGTGATCGCGGACCAGCTTGTCAGCCGACTCCTTGATCATGTCGATCAAGTCCTGCGACGGCTCGGCCTCGCCGGCCCCTTCCATCAGCCGATCGCCGGGCAAGGACGGCGGCGGCGTGGGAATCCATCGTTCCGGTTCAAGCGTGCTCAATTCAGGCCTCGCTTCGTGCGTGCGTGTGCGGCGTGGCGGTCCAGCGGCCCCGGGGCGTCGCTAGCGGCCCGCCTGGGGCGGACGGCGACGCGCCGGTGACCCAAGGGCCTTTCTATTATAGGTCGGCACGGCAAAACCGGCCCAGGCCGACTGGCGGCCCGGCGGTGACGAACAGAGCAGAAATGCCGAGAAAACGGCCGACATTTTCCGGTTCCCTCACGCCGACCCGGCAGAAATCCTGACCAAAAAATAACCGCGGCCGCTAGCGTCTAATCGGCCTTGGATCACATTACAGGTCTCGATACAATCCCCGCCCTGACTGGGACCAAGGATGGAATCAGTCAGATGCCAGCGGCCGCGGCGCGACGCAACTCGCCCGGCAAATGGCGGACATGGGGGATGGCGCACCGAGGCGTGCTGTCGAGCATGGAGGCAAACGTGGATAAGCTGTTGTTGACCGGCGCCGAGACGCTGGTTGGCGCGAATCTTGCTTTGGCGCTGCGCGATCGTTGGCAGGTGACGACGCTTGGCGCCGACCCCAGCAACTCGGTCGAAGGTTGTGCATTCCAGAGTTGCGATCTGGCCGATGCCGACGAAGTCGCCGCGGTTGCCTCGAACGTGTCGCCGCGCTGGATCGTGCATTGCGGCGCCCTGTCGCAGAGTTCGTGGGATCTGCAAAGCCAGGACTCGTTCGACACCGCCGGCGAGATGCAAATCGTACAAGCCTTGATGGCGGCCGCCCATCGCTCGGGCGCGCAACTGGCCGCGCTCACCACCGACGCGGCCTTCTGTGGGCCGCGAATGTTCCACGCCGAAATCTCGCCCGCCACCGGCGCTAGCCCCGCCGCCGACGCGGCCCGGGCGCTCGAACGAGCCCTGTTGGGGAACGCCTCGCTGGTGATTCGCAGCCATGTTTATGGTTGGAGCCCGGCCGGCACGCCAGCTTCGTTCGCCGAGCAAGTTTACGAACAACTCAGCCAAGGGCTCCCCTGCCCGGTCGATGCCCAGAACTACGCCACGCCGATCCTGGTCACCGATTTGGCCGAACTGATGCACCGCGCGCTGACCGTCGACCTGCGCGGCGTTTATCATCTGACCGGCGCCGAGCGCACCAGTCAGTACCGGTTCGCGGCCGAGATGGCCGTCGCCTTTGGTCTGACCGGCAAGCAAGTCCGCCTGGAACCGCCAGCCCGGCGTTCGACCACGCGGGCATACCATGACGAAACGTCGTTGAACACGGCCTTGGCTCGACGCGAGCTGCGCGTGCCGTTGCCGATGTTGCGCGAAGGGCTGTTTCGCTTTGCCGAGCAAACGGTCAACGGCCACCGCGAGTCACTGCTCACTCCGTCGCGTCACGACTTCCAGCACGCGGCGTAAGCGCCGCTTCGCATTTCGAGAGCTTCGCACTGGGTGCCACTGGTGGGCTAGTCCACCAGTGCGAACCGCCAACCGGCGTCACACCTGGAACACGCCCAGCCGGAACGCCTCGGCTTCGACATGTCGAGTCACGATGTCGAGTGACGTGATCAATTCCTCGCGCGTGCGGGCCGGCTCGATGATCTGGTCGACCCACTGCCGGGCCGCAGCGTAGCGCACGTCGGTCTGTCGCTCGTAATCGCCGCGCACTCGTTCGCGCAAGGCCGACAGTTCCGCCGCGTCGACCTTGTTGCCCTGCCGCTCCAGACTCTTGACCGTCACGTCCAACAGCGTGCTGGTCGCCTGGTCGGCCCCCATCACGGCGCAGCGGGCGCTGGGCCAGGCCAGGATCAAGCGCGGATCAAAGGCCTTGCCACACAGGGCGTAGTTGCCGGCCCCGAACGAGCCGCCAAGCAGGATCGTGATCTTCGGCACCCGGCTGTTGCTGATGGCGCTGACCAGCTTGGCCCCGGCCTTGATAATGCCCGAGCGTTCGCTGTCGCGGCCAACCATGAAGCCGTTGACGTCTTGCAGGAAGATAATCGGCAGCCAGTCCTGATTGCAGTTCATCACGAACCGCGCGGCCTTCTCGGCGCTGTCGACGTACAGCACGCCGCCGAACTGGATCGGGCCGTCGGCCGGGCGGACGTGGCGATGCTGGTTGGCGACGATGCCGACGCTGTAGCCGCCGATTCGCGCCGTGCCGCACACGACCGTCTGGCCATATTCCGGCTTGTACTCGTCGAACGAGTCCGCGTCGACCAGACATTCGAGCACTTGGCGGATGTCGTACTCGTGGCGTGGCCCACCAGTGCAAATCTTGTCGAGTTCCGCCGCCGAGCGTTTGGGCGCGGCGGCAGTGGTACGAGCCAGTGGCGAGACCGGAGTGGTCGCGTCGGCCGGGCCCAGCGCCAGCAGTCGGCGTAATCGCTCCAGGCAACTGGGGTCGTCCGGGTCGCGATAGTCGATCGTGCCCGAGACTTGAGCGTGCATGGCCGCGCCGCCGAGTTCCTCGCTGGAAACCTGCTGGCCGATGGCGCTGCGCACCAGGGCCGGGCCGGCCAGGTACAGGCCGCTCCCCTCGGTCATCAGCAGCTTGTCGCAAAGCACGGGCAAGTAGCCGCCGCCGGCGACGCAATTGCCCATGATGGCGGCGATTTGCGATAGTCCCGCCGCCGACATCACGGCGTTATTGCGAAAGATGCGGCCAAAGTCGTCCTCGTCGGGAAAGACGTCCTCTTGCAGCGGCAAGAAGACGCCGGCCGAATCGACCAGATAGACGAGCGGCAGCCGATTCTGGAACGCGATCCGCTGCGCACGGAGCACTTTTTTGGCGGTGGCTGGAAAGAACGCGCCGGCCTTCACCGTGGCGTCGTTGGCGATGATCATTTGCCGCCGACCGGCAATCGTGCCGACGCCACAAACCACGCCCGCCGCCGGTGCGCCCCCCCACTCTTCATACATACCCCAGGCGGACCAGAGCCCCAACTCGAACCATTCACTGCCCGGGTCGAGTAACTGGGCGATGCGCTCGCGAGCGGTCAGACGACGCTTGGCGTGTTGCCGGTCGATGGCGTCGGGACCGCCGCCGAGTTGAAGCGATTGTTCCTCTTCGGCGATTTGCGACCAAAGGGCTGAAAGGCTGGGGGATGCAGATCGGTCGGCCATGATTCCTCGTGTTCAATTCAAGCGTGGCAATGCGTCGTGTGCAGCCGTTAGCCCCCGGCGGGTCGCCGGGGGCCTTGTGGCGTCTATCATTCTACGGAAAGGAACCAAATCAGCGCGAGTCAGCGAGCCGTCGTGCAACGCGCTGGCCACTAGTGCGAGGTCGCAGCCCGATTCGGCTAATGTTCGCAGATCGTCGCCGCGGCGCACACCACCACCGGCGATCAATTCCACGCATGGGTATCGTTGGCGGATTTTTGCACACAAAGTCGCGACCGCCGGCCCGCGACCGGTGCCGACCTGGGCCAGATCCAATACGATCAGCCGGGCAAAGCCGAGACTGATCGCTTCGTCGGCGATTGACTCGGCGGAAACCCCTTGCCAGTCAGCGGCAGCCAGCGGCTCGCCCTGCTTCAAATCGAGGCTGAAGATCAACCGCTGACGTGGGAGCGCGGCGGCAATCTGTCGCAATGCGTCGCGCGAGGCAATCGATTCCAGGCCGACGATCAGCGAGGCGTTGGCGTCAATTTGGTCAACCGCTGCCAGTAACTCCTTCGCGCCGGCCGCGTCGCGCACACCCGCGTCGATCCAAGGTGTCAGCCCTGCGGCGGCAATCTGGGCGTAAGCGTCGACCGCTGGCGGGCGGCCAGTAATCGCATCAAGATCGGCGACATAGACCGAATCGAAGCCAAATCGCTCGACGAACGCGGCCGCCACTTCCGCCGGCACGCTCCCAGCACAAAGCGCGCTCGCGATGGGCCGATACTCGGCCCGTCGCCCGGCGACGCCGCGGACCACGTCTCCTTCCCGCAGATCGATTACCGGTACGACATCCATCGCTGCCGCCCTGCCTTGCTCGCCAACTCGATTCTTAAAAACTGTCGTTCACGGCCGTCTTGTCGTAGATCGGCAGATACCGGTAATAGACTTCCAAGGTCAGGATCGCCAGGCAGGTGTTGTAGAGCCGGCCCCCCTTGGTGCTGCTGCCGTGGGCGTCGACAAAGTGCCAACTGCCGGTCTCGTGTCCTTGGCGGCCTTGGGCTTGAATCAGGTATTCGCGCAGCTTGTTGTTCCAGTCGTGCCACTCGATGCCACCCCAGTGGTGCATGACCTGCGTGGCGTAAAAGTTGTAATACATATCGTCCTTTGACGGACCCTGGCCGATCAGGTAGCGCACGCCGCGGGCCATGGGCGGGTGATCGCGCCGCCAGCCGTTGTACATCCGGCTCAGCAAACCGACCGCGGTGCTCACGGGTTCGCGCCCGGGGCCTAGGTAGCCGTACGTTGCCCCTTGGTCCTCGCCCATCGTGTCCAGGAAGCCGACCGCCGCTTTCACGTTCTCGGCCGGAACCTTCAGATAGTTCATCTGGCCGCAACGCAGGGCCATCAGTTGCCAGCCGGTCACGGTCATATCGCCGGGCTGGCCCGGCGTGTACCGCCAGCCGCCCCCTTTTTTATCTTGCGCGAACAGGATGAATTCGATCGCTCGTTCGGCCGGCTCGCGCAGCGATTGATCGCCGGTCATGCCCAGCGCCTCGGCCAGACAGATCGCCGCCATCCCTTGCGCGTACATCGTCCCTTCCTGGAAATCCGAGCCGTGCGTGACCTGCCGCCCGCGACCTCGCAAGTAATACAACCCCTGCTCGACGGTCAGTTGGTAATCGCCGGTTCGGTGCGTGTGTCCGGCAGCCAGGAACGGCAACAGGGCAAGCGCAGTGGCCGCCGTGGTCGAGGATGAACTTCCGGGCTGGCCGCACTGGCCGTTGCAGGCGGGGCAGTCGTGGTGATTGAAATGCCAACTGCCATCGCGGTTCTGGTGTGTTTGCAGCCAGCGCAGGCCGCGGGAGACGGCTTCTTCGCTATGGGGCGTCCCCCCTTCCGAGTCGATCAGCCCGGCGCGCTGCACCGGCCCGCGCCCGGCCAGACTGCCAGCCATCGTGCTGTTGGTGCCGCCGACCGAGTGCAACAGCTCGCCGGCCGAAACCAGCGCCAGGGGGTTCGTCTCGACCGGGACCAGCCGGCTCGCGGCGGGCGATACACGTTGAGGGATGGCCACCAGCGAATCGGCCGAAATCGGCACCGAGGTTTCGGTCACGGTCGATTCTTCGATCGTGACGTCGACGGCCATTTGTTGCGGTTCACCGGTCGGGCCGTCGACGCGGGCAATCAGTGTCACCGGCTCGGCCAGCGGTGTGATCGGCGTCGTGGAGAGTCCCAGCAAGATGAACGTCACGCAGTGGACCACGGCGCTGGTCGTGAAGCTGATCAAGGGCGTGTTGCGCCGGGTCAGCCATCGCTGTCGTGCGCGGAACCAGATGCTGGCCTGATTGTTCGCGGCCGCGTCGAGCGAGTCGACTTCCGTGGCGCGCGGCACCACGGTGGGAGGGGCGGCGGGGGCTGCGATTTGAATCTCGATCGGAGGGGCCGTGACCTGGGCGGTCAGGACTTCGATGGGCGGCGCCGCGATGGGCGCGAGGCCGTCCAGTTCGAGGCCGACGTCCAGCGGACCCGGCTGCGGTGACGCCGACTTTGCCGGTAGATGATCGAGTTCGAGCCCCACCTCGCGCGCCGACAACGCGGCATCGGCCGGCATGGCGTTCGAATCTCCGGTGGAGACACTCATCGGACTACCGCGGAAGGTAGCGCGCGGCCGGGCCGTTTTTCCAACCCAGATGGGCCGCTCGCTTTGCCAATTATAGCTCACGGCAACGTGTCGGTCGCCCTGGGGCGGCGAAATAACCGGTTGATTCGTAATGGGTTACGGCGAGGCTGGCGAATGATTTGCGGATCGTCGGGGACAGCCCGACAGCGGCAGTGGCAAGCTAGATTTGCGCTGGATGCATTGCAGGCCACTTCACGAGCGCCGTGATGACCGGTTGGATTGTACCGCTGTTGCTCTGTGCAGCGCTGAGCGGAACGCCCGAGGTGCGCGACGTGGTGGGGCAAATCCAGCGTGTCGAGGTCGGCGACGACGAGCAATTGCTGGTCGTGGCGTTTTTAGGGGTCGAGTGCCCTTTGGCCCGGTTGTACGCCGTGCGGCTCAATGAACTTGCCGCGGAGTATCAGCCGCGCGGAGTGCGCGTGCTGGCGATCGATTCTCATGCACAGGACAGCGTCGCCGAGCTGCGCCGGTTCGCGGCCGAGCATCAACTCGCGTATCCGATCGCCAAAGACCTGGGGACGACGCTGGCCGATCGTTGGCAGGTCGAGCGGACGCCCGCGATCGTGGTACTCGACCGCGGCGGTCAGGTGCGCTACCGTGGCCGCGTTGACGACCAATACCAGCTTGGCACGCGGCGCGCGGCGGCCGAGTCGCACGACCTGCGCCGCGCGCTCGATGAACTACTGTCCGGCTGGCCCGTGACCGTGCCCGAGACGCCGGCGACGGGCTGTTTAATTGCCCACGGGGTATCGCAGGCTGGCGAACAGCGCATCACGTACGAGGAGCATATTGCGACGATCGTAAAATCGCACTGCATGCGCTGTCACCGCACTGGCGGCATGGGGCCGATGCCGTTGAATCGTTACGAGGAAATGGTCGGCTGGGGCGCGATGATCGCCGAGGTCGTCGGCAATGGCCGCATGCCACCCTGGCACGCCGATCCGCGGCTCGGACACTTCGCGAACGACGCCAGCTTGACGGTTGGCGAGCGTGAACAGATCGCGGCTTGGGTGGCGGCGGGATGTCCGCGCGGGGATGTGGCGGCGGAGACTGAGGTGAAGAAGGACGCGGACACAGTTGCGATAGGCAATTGGGAGATCGGCCAGCCGGAAGCAGTCATCGCGATGCCGGTCGAGTTCCGTGTACCAGCGACTGGCATGCTGGAATATCAGACGTTCGATGTCGACCCAGGCTTGGCAACTGATCGTTGGGTGACCGCGGTCGAGGTGCGGCCCAGCAATCGGGCCGTAGTCCATCACTGCAACGTGTTCCTCTGCCCGCCGAGCAGCGACGACGTGGTCGAAGCCGGCGCGTTCGGCTCGGTCTGCCTGGCGGCGATGGCCGCGGGGACTGGCGCGACCGAGTTTCCGTCGGGGATGGCCAAGCGCCTGCCCGCCGGGTGGCGCGTGCGATTCGTCATGCATTACGTCCCCAATGGCGTCGAGCAAACAGATCGCACCGAGTTAGGGCTGAAGTTCTGCTCGCCCGAGCGCGTGACTCACGAGGTTGCCACGCGGCTGGTGGTCGATGAACAGCTAAGGATTCCGCCTGGCGCGGCCGCACACCGCGTGGAACATGCCGCGCCGTGCGAGCGTGAGATGCTGTTGCTGGCGATGTTTCCGCACTTGCACCTGCGGGGCAAGTCGTTTCGGTACGAAGCGGAGTATCCTGACGGCCATCGCGAGACGCTGCTTAGCGTGCCGCGCTGGGATTACAACTGGCAGCATCGGTACGAACTGGCCGAGCCGAAACGCTTCCCGACCGGTACGGTGCTGCGTTGTTCGGCCGTGTACGACAACTCGGCCACGAATCCAGTGAACCCTGACCCGACGGTCGAAGTCCGCACCGGTTCGCGCAGCGAAGACGAGATGTTCAACGGCTATTACGACGTGGCGATCGAGCGTACGTCGGCCGACGTGACACAACCGTGGAGCGTGTGGCTGGCGCGCGGGGCGCTGCTGTCGATGGTGGGCGCCGTGGCGTGGCGGCGCGCGGTGCGCAAGAAAAAGCCCAGGGGTTGAGACCCCTGGGCTTGTATGAGGTAGCGTTCAGGACAACTCGTGTACGAATCGACTTAGAAATCGTCGTCGGTCGAGTTCTTCTTGTACAGCGGCAAGTGCCGGTAATAGACCTCGAGGGTCATCACCGACAGCGACGTGCAATAGAGCCGGCCGCCCGCTTCGTTGGCATGCCCGCCCGCGTAGAACCAGCTACCGACCTGATGGCCGTCTTTGGCCTGGGTGTTAATCAACTGGTCGCGCATCTTCTCGTTCCAGAGCGTCCAGAGTTCCCCTTCGTAGTGGTGGAGAACCTGCGTCGCGTAGTAGTTGTAGTAGATGTCGGTGGGCGAAGGACCGCGTTTCGAGAGGAACTGCACGCCCTTTTCGAGCGCCGGTTCGTCGCGCTTCCAGCCCAGGTACATGCGGCACAGCAAGCCGACCGCCGTCGTCCCCGGGCCCTTGCCCGTGTCCGTGTAGCCGTAGAAAGCGCCGCCGTCGGCCTGCACGGCGTTCAAGAACTTGATGGCGTTCTTCACCGTGTCACCGCGGACACTCAGATGGCTCATGTGGCCGCTCTTAAGCGCCATCAATTGCCAGCCGACGACTGACGTGTCGCCGGGCTGGCGCGGGCCATAGCGCCAGCCGCCGCCCACCGGGTCTTGCGCGTACGAGATGTAGTTCACTGCCAACTGCGCCGCCGCCCCCAGCGATTTATCCTGGGTCAACGCATACGACTCGCACAGCGCGATCGAGCACAGCCCGTGCGAGTAGAGCGAACCTTGCGGGTCCGAGCAGTCGCCGCCGTTGGGCGTGACCTTCATGTTGCGGGTCAGGAAGTCCAGGCCGCCCCGCACGTTCTGGGCGTACTTGCCGGTCTTGTGCGTCTGGCCGGCGCCGAGGAAGGGCAGGATGCCGAGCGCCGTGGCCCCCATGCGGGCCTGGGTGCGGTTACCGGGATCCTTGCACTTGCCGCCGCACTTGGGGCATTGGCCTGGGTCAATGTTCCAACTGCCATCGGGCATCTGGTGCTCGGCCAGCCAGGCCAAGCCGCGGGCCACGGCCGCTTCGCTGGCGTCGTTGCCGCCGCGGGCTTTGACCGACGCCATCTTGTTCTTGTTGTCGCGCGAACCCGAGAGGGTCGTCGCGCCACCACCGGCGCCGATCTTGCCAACCAGTTCACTTACCGCCAACGGTGACCCAGCCACCAAGTCAGGGTTGCCTAGCGTGACGGCCGAGATGTCCATCGGCAAAGCCGATTCGACCACGTCGGTCACCATTTCGGTCTCGACGGGGAGTTCCGTGATTTGATTATCAACGTCCAACGGGACCGCTTCTTCCAGAACGTCGACTTCGCCAGTGTTATCAGCAACCGCGGCCACCAACTCGCGTGGCACTTCCTTGGTCGGTGTCTGACTCTTCACCAGCCCCAGCGCGATCAATGCCACGCAGTGGACCAACAAGCTGACCAGCGTGGCAGGCAGAATCTGGCGCACGCCCAGCGAGCCGGCGGCCTTCATCTCCTCGTACTCATCGAGGATGCTTATCGGCGTTGGGGCTTGTGCCACCCGAGCCTGAACTGGGGCCTGACGTTGCACCGCCGCCGTTTGAGTCGGCGCCGCACCATTGGCGGGGGCGGCCTTGGTCGCCGCTTGAGCAACCGTCTTTGCGGAAGTTGTCGTTGTCTGAGCAGGTGTCTCAGCCATGCGTCTCGATCTCCCGATGTCGATTGCAAAACTGCAGCCCATCACAAGGCTGCCGTCGGTAGCAACGCCCCCGTTCAACGACCCTGCCCGGCCATCGTGGCCTCCGGGGCCTGACGATCGCGCTACAAACCCAATGGTAACCATTTTGTCGCGCGAAACAACACTGTTCCTGGCAAAGTGTTGCGTCGCGGAGCAGGCCGACAAGACTGCTGTTCAGCGACCTTATCTTTGAACGGCAACTCGAGTGCCCCGCGATCAGATTCAGTTCGCGTCGGCAACAAGTGAATCCAGTCTCGCGAAACCGTCGCGAAATGACGGCTTGCCGACGGCAAAGGCCCGCGAGTCAATGGATGGCCGGTCGTGATCAGCCGGTCTATTTCGGTCTCGGGGGCTGTTTCGCTCAGGCCTGTCGCACCACGGTCGGCTGCCAGGCCAAGGCCACTCGGGTCACGGAGATTTCAGACTTTTTAGGTTGAACAACCACCGGTTCGAGTTCCAGTTGATCGGCCCCAAACTGGTCACGGAGCTTGCCGGTCTCGGCTTCCAGTTCCTCGTTGAGCGTGTTGATCTGGCTTTGGACCGCTTCGACGTTTTCTTCGGCCTGAGCCACGTCGCCACGTTGCGCGGCGACTTTCCCGGCCGAACGGATCGAACTGGCGGCGCGGGTCACGTTCGAGGCGCTGGTCAGTTTGCGCCCCAATAGCGCCCCGACCAGCGTCGTGCCAAAGCTGACGGCCGCGTGCATCATTTCCTGGCTCGATTGAGCCTTTTCCTTTTCGACTTTCTGCCCTGCTTTGCGCAGTCGCTCGGCCAGCGCGTTCAGCTTGGGAGCGTACTTCTGGCGCAGCTTGTCGATCGCCGAATCGCGGGCTTCCTTGCCGGCCTGGGCCATGCGAATGCGGAAGTCGGCTTCGGATTCTCCGGGGCGCGACGCCTCGCCCACGGCCGGGCAACGCCACAGCGTCAGCTTTTCGTTCTGGTACAAGTGGGTTTGCACCGCCGTGCCCAGGCTCTTGAAGTTCTTGGCCAGACCGAGCCCTTTGGGAAGCGGCGAGAAGCCCGCGCCCGCGACCGGCGCGGCTTCGCTCTCGGCATCATCCAGCACCTCGGCCGACTCCCAATCGACACTGCCGTCGTCGGCCGGCGTGGCCAGCAACGTGACTTCGCGCCACTGGTCGACGCCTGACTTGGCCTGATTAAAGCGCAGCTTGGCCTGGGCCAGCACGCGCGGCTCGTAGACGACGTTGTCCCCTTTGCCGGCCGCCTGACGCGACAATAAAAAGCACTCGTTGACTTCCGGCGGCAGCATCGGCCGCGGGTGGGAACTGGCCGGTGATGGTGCGATCGGCGCGGCGGGAATAGGCGTCGATTGCGGCGCCGGGGCGCTGGCTGTGACGGGCGAAGCCGACGTCGCGGCCGGCGCGCGTTGCTTGGTCAACTCGTGAATCTGGTCGCGAGACAAGGGGCCGCGCAGATACGACAATGTCCAGCGGGTCTGAAACACGACCGGGGCGTCTTCGTGGACGTTGTTCATCAAGAAGACGCGGCTGCCGAGTCCAGCGAGCGTGGCTTCCATCTTGCCGCGATTGAACGAGTGGCCTGCCGCTGCGCTGGCCCCTTCGAGCCCTTCGAGCACGCGGGCCTTGTCACGTTCGGTTTGCAGCCGGCCCAAGAACCAGGTGCCGGCGTTCGACAGCCCCTTATAGTCGAGATCGACCGGGTTTTGCGTGGCCAGCGCGATGCCCAGCCCGAACGCGCGGGCCTGCTTCAGCAGCGTCAGCATCGGCTGCTTGCTCGGCGGGTTCGCCGTCGGCGGGAAGAAGCCGAACACCTCGTCCATGTAGAGAATCGCCCGCAGGCTCGACGTGCCGGGCTGGCTGCGCATCCAAGCCAGTACTTCGTTGAGCAAGATCGTGACAAAGAACATTCGCTCCGAATCGGACAGGTGAGCGATCGAGATGACCGACAACTTCGGCTTGCCGTTGGATTGATACAGCAGCTTGCTGACGTCGAGCGACTCGCCTTGCATCCAGCCCGAGAAGCCGGGCGAGGCCAGCACGTTGTTCAACTGCATGGCCAGCTCGAACCGTTGCTTGGCCGGGAAGAATGTTTCGAGGTCGATCAGGCCCACACGCTCGACCGGCGGCTGTTGAATATCGCGAATCAGCCCACCCAGGTCCAAGTCGCGTCCTTCGCGCCACGCCCGATCGAGCAACGTGGCCAGCAGAATATGCTCGCGGCTCTTGAGCGGATCGGCCTCGATGCCCACCAGCGCCAACAGCCCGGCCACCGAGCCGTTGATTCGCTCGCGCAGCGCGTCGCCGTCGGCCACCACGGCCGCCGACGGCGCGTTGAACGAGCGCAACACCGTCAGCGGCACGCCGGCGCTACTGCCGGGAGTGTAGATTGTCATCTCGACCGAATCGCGGAACCGCTGGATGCGGGCGCCGTCCTGGCCCCAAGCAGCCAGGCCGTCGCGCCACTGAGTCGCTGTCTTCGCGGCCAACTCGTCAGGGGTGATCCCGCGTCGCGTGGCGTCGGCCGGATCGACCCACGGGCGGAAATCCTCGGGGCGCAATTGCGGAAACGTCAGGAGCAGGTTCCCCAGATCCCCTTTCGGGTCGATGGCAATCGCCGGCACACCGTCGATGGCCGCTTCTTCGAGCAGCGACAGGCAGAGGCCCGTCTTGCCGCTGCCGGTCATGCCCACGCAGACGGCATGAGTGGTCAGATCCTTGGCGTCGTACAGCAGCAACTCGTCGCGCAGCTTTTGGCCGGCCATGTCGTACTGCTTGCCCAGGTAAAACACGCCAAGCTGCTCGAAGTCGGGCATGATACGCCCTCCGCGCATGAGATGAGATCGCCCAGATGCGCGGCTCATTATAGCCGCTGCGGGGGCGAGGGCGAGCAAGTTGCCGGCGTTAGCCCAAATCGAGCTGCGTGCCGATCTGCGGCGGGCGTGAAGCCTGGGGCAGGATCACCTGCCGCCAGGCCTGTGACCCGGTGAGTTGGAAGTTCCACGTGACCGGCGCACTGTCAGCCGACGTGCGATCGCTGCGCGACATCAATCGTTCGACGCGCCGCAGCGCCGGCTGCCACCAGCGGCGGCGGCTGACCTCGTCGGCCCGCAGCCAGGCGTCGAACTTCGCCGTAAATGTTTCCACGTCTTCGGCAAACCGCACCGGCACCGGCCCGCGACAACCCACGGCAAAGACGGTCAGCGGACGATTCGCCCGGTCGACGCGCCAGCCGACCAGCAACCCATCGAGCGATTCGAACAGCCGGCACAGACAATGAGGCGTCAACCGCCAATAGTCCCAAGGGTAGCCCGGCGACGGGCCGCTCATGCTGGCCGCCACGAACACCAGGCCGCCCGGGGTGAGAATGCGGAGCATCTCGGCCACGGCGGCTTGCACCTCGAAGATACACTCCAGCCGTTCCAGGCAGACCACGGTCGCGGCCGATCGGCTGGGCAGGCTGAGAGCCGCGAACTCTTCCACGCGATCAACGCCGTGACCTTGGCGATCGTCGATGCCCAGGAACGTGCGACCGGCGAAAAGCTCGCGAACCGGCGTCAGGTGGTCCTGATCGACTTCGCGGCGCGAGCCAAGTTGGCAGACGGTCCCTTCGATGGTGAACACGCGGCTGGCCAGCTTGATAAATGCGTCGACGTCGGGCTGCATGATGCGGTCGTCCTTGACCAAAATGCGAGGAATTGCCCGGTGCCCCAGGGCGAATGCGCGCGATGCATTCAGCGGAGGACGAATTTACCGATTTCCGCACGAATCGAGCAATGGCAACCGGCGCTGCTGGCGGTGCTGGCGTTGAGATTGCGGGTCCGCAACGCCGACATGGAGTCAGCGCGGGCAAATGCCGAAGTCAGAGAAGACGGCAGTCGCGCGATGCACCCGGTCAAGGATGGCCCGGTCGGCGACCCCCCGAGCGCTCCGGCAAACTCCACGCCCATGTCGTTTTTTGGCGGTTCTTCCAACGACGATCGACGCCGACGTGTGTTGACCGACGAAGTGATCGGTGCGCGCCACGAAGTCAACGAGGGGGCGACGCCGCGTCGTCGGGCCACCGATCGGCCCGCCGCCCCCGGCACGCATCCGAGCGTGATCGACCTGATTCCCCAGCGCTACAGCGTGATCGCGCTGTTCACGACGCTGGGGTTGCTGGCGGTGGCGGCGCTGGCGGCGGGGCATTATTTCATGCCCGAGATCGCCGCCTTTGCCGGCACCACGCACTTGCCCGCGTTTGACATCGACGGGGCTAATAGCCTGGCCGTTTGGTTCTCGTCGTTCACGCGCGGCGCGGCCGCCGTCGTGGCGCTGCTGATTTACATTGTGCGACGCCACAAGGCCGACGACTACCACGGCCGGTACCGGATTTGGTTGTGGGCGGCGGCGGGCTGGCTGCTGCTCAGCGTCGATGCCGTGGCCCATCTGCACGAGACGTTCGAGATCGTCATGGTCCACCATGCCGGCGACCTGGGGCCGGGCACTGGCTTTATCTGGTGGGTGGCGGGCTATGCGCTGTTGCTGGGGCCGATTTGCACTCGGCTGGTGCTCGACATGCGGCGCTGCCGCTCGTCGACGACGGTGTTAACTTTGGCCGTGACTTGCTATCTGGCCTCGACCGTGGCCAAGATCGGTGTGCTGTTCCCGCAAAGTGACGTGACGGTCATCCTGGTCGAAGGGGCCGGGCAGTTGCTGGGGAACGTGTTGCTGCTGTTGGCCATGACGCTTCACGCCCGGTATGTGATCCGCGACGCCTTGGGATTGCTTCCGCCGGAAACGAAGACAGCCAAGGAAAAGAAAGCCGCGGCCAAGGTCAAAGCCGACACTTCGGCCAGCTCGTCGTCGAGCGCGGCCAAGCGAAGCGATCTCGACACGCCGAAATCGGCGACAGCCGCCTCGTCATCGAGCCGCAGCCATCGGGAAGAAGATGACGACGACTACGAGGACGACACTCCCCAGCAGGGCCAGCAGCGCTACCGGGTCGACGACGAGGACGACTATTCCCCGGGGCGCAAGTTGAACAAGTCGGCCCGCAAGGTAATGCGCCGGCAGAAAGAACAGCAGCGCCGCGGCGACCACGACTAGGTTTTCGTCGAACTGGTCAGCACACCCAAGTGACCACCTCAGGGGCTTCCGGCCACGCCCAGTTGCCGCAGATTCCGCCCCAGTCGGAAGTGTCGCGCCACTCGGCACTCTCGCGTGCGTTTCGCATTCACGGCCAACGACTTGCGCGCGGTGGAAGGGGCCATATGGTTCCTTGACAAAACGCAGGTCGGAAGATACTAACAAGTCTGGGGGGACGCTTCTCGGGTGACATTATTGACGCTCGGCAGGTTCGCCTTCTTGCCAGCCCGCATGGCCGGCATTCGTGGCGCGGTCTCCAACGTCGTACGCTGTCCAGGGTTTCGTGGCGTCGGCAGTATTCAACGAATCGAGGATCAAACCGATGGCGTCACACGACGACGACGATGACGATCTGGAAGAAACGACCAGCGAGCCCGCGGCCGAGGGGGCCGCTCCGGTTCGTCGTCCGCCGATCATCAGCGAACCTGATGCGCGCAATGATATCGAAGAATTTGAAGTCGCCGAGTTTGACGAAGAGTTTGACGAAGATTACGAAGCCGACGACTCAGACTTCCGCGACTTTGAAGAGCAGTTGAACGCGCCTGAAAAGGCCGACACGGCTACCGGCGAGGAAGACGAAGACGGCGCCGACTTCGAGGACGAAGAAGATTTCTAGTAGCGAAATCGCTCGATCAGGCTAGGCTTAAGGTAGGCGCGGTGAAGTGCATACCAGCGGCGCGTGGCGTGGTTTTTCCTCGATCGTGGTTTATTCTCGATACTGTGGCGAGTGCGTTTGATGACCCTGCCCGAGAATCCCGACGGCGCTCATGACTCGCTCGGTCGTTTGCCCGAGAGCGTCTTGTCGCGCGCCGGCCATCGCAGCCAAGTCGATTTCGATATCGCGTTCTACGGCGCGATCCTGGAGCGTTCGCCCAGCTATCTGGACGTGCTCCGCTGCCTGGGTGAATTACTCGCCCGCAAAGGACTGCATCAGCGCGCGTTGGAGATCGATCGTCGACTGGTCATCTTGGCGCCGAACGATCCGGTGGTGCATTACAACCTGACTTGCAGCCTCTCGTTGAATGGTCAGGTGGACGAGGCGCTCAAACACCTGGGTCGCGCGCTCGACTTGGGCTACGACAACCTCGAGCATCTGCAAGCCGACACCGACCTGGATCCGCTGCGCGAGCACCCCGGCTTCGCGGCTCTATTAGCGCCATATTTGGCCGAAGCCGGCGAAGAGTAAGCGCCCAGTCAACGGTGCGCCTCTTTTTCGCGGCCCCTGCTATCTTCAGGGTGCCACGGGTGGCTTGCCGACCAGTGCGAAGCTCTTGCGACTTTGCACGCAATTTGTTCTTTAGGCGTGCAATGCTTACCGCATTTCCATTAGCCTCCGGTCAATGACCGGGGGCGAGTGATACCGCGCCACGGAAGCGATTGACCGCATGTTGGGCGGCGCTTAGGGAGCCCTTGCTGCGGCAATGTCGCAAAGCGGTGCGGCGCGTGAACGAAATGGCAAGCACAAGGCCCCCGGTCATTGACCGGGGGCTAATGATCGATATTCGCAACTCACAATAGTGCAATCACAACAACGACATCACGCCCATGCTTCACCTGCACGATCAAATCCAAGCCGCCGCTCAGCACATCCGCGGCCAGTGGCGCGAGACGCCACGCGCTGGCATCATCTTGGGGACTGGCCTCGGCGGCCTGGCGGCCGAGATTACCGACGCGGTGAAGATCGACTACGGCTCGATTCCCCACTTCCTGAAGTCCACCGCCGTCAGCCACGCGGGACAGTTGGTCTGTGGCCGGCTGGCGGGTGTGCCGGTCGTGGCCATGGAAGGACGCTTTCACGCCTACGAAGGATACTCGTACCAGCAGATCACGCTGCCGGTTCGGGTGATGAAGGCACTAGGGGCCGAACTGCTGATCGTGTCGAACGCTTGTGGAGGATTGAATCCTCAGTTCCGCGCCGGCGACATCATGGTCATCGACGACCATATCAACTTGATGGGTGGCAACCCGCTGGTTGGCATCAACGATGACCGGCTGGGACCGCGCTTTCCCGACATGTGTCGACCCTACGAGCCGGCGTTGATCGACGAGGCCTTGTCCATCGCGCGGCAGGC
Source organism: Planctomycetota bacterium (assembly GCA_018242585.1). Classification (NCBI taxonomy): domain Bacteria; kingdom Pseudomonadati; phylum Planctomycetota; species Planctomycetota bacterium. The sequence continues at coordinate 40,966 of JAFEBQ010000002.1, read as the reverse complement.
GAATTTTGCCTGCCATCGGGGCGTGTTCGTGGCGGTGCTGGGGCCAAACTTGGAAACCCGGGCCGAGTATCGCTTCTTGCGCCAGATTGGCGCCGACGCGGTCGGTATGTCGACCGTGCCCGAGGTGCTGGTGGCGGTTCACGCGGGCCTGCGCGTGTTGGGGCTGTCGGCGGTGACCGATCTGTGCCTGCCCGACGCGCTGGAGCCAGTGGCGATCGAAACCATCCTGGCCCACGCGGCCGTGGCAGGACCGAAACTCCGCGCGATCGTCCTGGGCGTGCTCAAAGCCGAAACCGCTCGGCGGAAGACTTAGCCACGGAGACACTGAGGCACGGAGGATTACACGGAGAAGAAGGTAGAGAAGGAGATAATGACCAAGTCCCAATGACCAATGTCCAAGGAGGATAGCATGCGAGGCGCGAGTTCCCTTGCTTGCTTTAATTGGTCATTGGGATTTGGGCGTTGGTCATTCTTCTCCGTGCCTCCGTGCCTCCGTGGCTCCGTGGCTAATCTTTCTTCGGCTCCCCGGCCCCATTTGCAAAAAACCCCCGCACGTGGTTTACTTCGGGTTTCAATTTTGGCTCAGATTCCCCCGGCGGTTGCTCGATACCCATGGCGTTTGAACCGGTCGCAGGCTCGGTCAGTTTTCCCAAGCTCGAAGAGCACATCGGCCGGTTCTGGCTCGACCGCGACATCTATCGCAAGTCGCTGGCCAAGGACTCGCCCCGCGGCCCCTTCATTTTCTTCGAAGGCCCCCCCACGGCCAACGGCATGCCCCACCCCGGGCACTGTCTGACTCGCGCGATCAAGGATCTGTTTCCTCGCTACCGGACCATGCGCGGCTATCGCTGCGAGCGGAAGGCCGGCTGGGACACGCACGGGCTGCCCGTCGAGGTTGAAGTTTGCAAAGGGCTGGGCATCCACTCGAAGGAAGAGATCGAAGCCTACGGCGTCGAGCGGTTCATCCAACTGTGCCAGAAGAGCGTCTGGCGCTACATGCAAGAGTGGGAACGGCTGACGCGGCGGATTGGCTTTTGGGTCGATCTGGATGCCGCCTATGTGACCTATCACCAAAGCTACATCGAAAGCGTCTGGTGGTCGCTCAAAGAGTTGTTCGACCGCGGGCTGTTGTACCAGGGACACAAGATTGTCTGGTGGTGGGCGCAAGGTGGCACGGCCCTCAGCTCGGGCGAAGTTGGCCAGGGTTATCGCGAAGTGGCCGACCCGAGCGTGTACGTTCGCTTTCCGATCGTAGCCGACGAGCGAGCCAAGCAACTCGGCCTCGACGGCAACACCAGCCTGCTGGTCTGGACGACGACACCATGGACGCTGCCCAGTAACCAGTTCGCGGCGGTGAATCCGAGAATCTTCTACGCGCTGATCGAGGAATTGGATGGACGGAAGACGATCGTTGCATCGAGCCAGGATATAATCAGTGACTTGGCGAACAAAGCAAAAATTTCCAATCCTCACGTCGTAAAGCAATTCCGTGGTGAAGAACTTATCGGATTGCGATATGCGCCACCTTTCGATTGCTATTATGCAAAACTCGGTTCGGCTACAGGCCGGTTCCGGGATGACGTGGCGGGTGTCAGAACGCGCGAGTTGTTCTATTCAAACTTCTACTACTTGTGCGGTGACAAAGAGGTCCAATTGGCGGACCTGATGGCTGCCTCCAGTGATTACGTTGGCTGGCGGGTAATCCCAGGTGAATTTGTGACGACCGACACTGGGACAGGAATAGTGCATGTTGCGCCTGCATTCGGCGAGGTCGACTACGACGCCTTGCAGCGTCAAAAAGCTCTCTTTGAAAGTCCAGATACGCCACCGCTGATTTGCTGTGTCGGCCCGGATGGCAAGTTCACCGACGAAGCGCCCGAATACGTTCGCGGACGTTGGGTCAAGGAGTGCGATCGCGACATCACCCGCGATCTCAAGGCTCGCGGCTTGCTGCTGCACCAGGAGCAATACCTGCACGAGTATCCGTTCTGCTGGCGGGCTGAAGAGGACGCGCTGATTCAATATCCGCGTCGCAGTTGGTTCATCAAAACCAGCGAGTTCAAGGATGCCATGCTGGCGAACAACGCCCGCATCAACTGGCTGCCCGAACATATCCGTGACGGTCGCTTTGGCAACTTTCTGGCCACGAACGTCGACTGGGCTTTGTCGCGCGAGCGTTACTGGGGGACGCCGCTGCCGATTTGGGTCTGTGACCAGACCGGCAAGATGGAATCGGTGGCCAGCTATGAAGAGCTGTTGAAGAAGCCCGGCGCTCGCGGCGCCGACGTCTGGGAAGCTGCCAAGAAAACGAACCCCGAGCTGCCCGATGACTTGCGGGTTCACAAACCGTACATCGATCAGATCACGTACGACTCGCCGTTCGCCAAGGGGGCGCGGATGCAGCGCGTGACCGAGGTGATCGACTGCTGGTACGACTCGGGGGCGATGCCGTTTGCCCAGTGGGGTTACCGCGGCGAACGGGCCGATGCGGCCGCCAAAAAGTTCAACAGCCAGTTCCCCGCCGACTTTATCAGCGAAGCGATCGACCAGACCCGCGGTTGGTTCTACAGCCAACTGGCAATCAGCACGTTGCTGTTCGGCGAGCATCAGCAGTCGGTCCAAAATCGCGACTACCCGCACCCGTTCAAGAACTGCATCGTGCTGGGACTGATGCTGGCCGAATGGTGGGAGTCGAAGGACGGCAAGCAAGTCTTCCTGACCGAAGAGGACGCGCAGCATGCCTGCGGCACCGGCGGCTTTGCGCAAAAAGTCGGCAAGATGTCGAAGAGCAAGCGGAACTACCGCGAGCCGTCCGAAATCTTCGACCGCTACGGCGCCGACGCGCTGCGTTGGTACTTCTATGCCAATCAGCCGCCGTGGACCAGCATTCGCTACGTCGAGCAGGCCATCAAGGATAGCGTGCCCGAGTTCCTGCTGCGGCTCTGGAACGTCTATAGCTTCTTCGTGATCTACGCCGACATTGACGGGTTCGACCCGGCCGCCGAGTTGAAGGGCCCAGTCGGCGACCTGGGCCCCGAGGTCTTGGCCCGTGGCAAGTCGTACCGCCCGGTCAGCCAGCGGGGCGAACTCGATCGCTGGATCATCAGCGAGTTGCACCGCACGACCAGCGATGTGATCGAGCGGATGGACGCTTACGACAATTACGCCGCCTGCCAGCGGATCACCGCCCTGGTCGACGCGCTGAGCAACTGGTACGTCCGCCGCAGTCGCGACCGGTTCTGGAGCAGTAACAAGCGCGACCGTGATAAGCTCGATGCGTACTGGACCCTGTACGAATGCTTGTTGACCACGGCAAAACTCGTGGCGCCGTTCGTGCCGTTTTTGGCCGAAACCTTGTGGCAGAATCTGGCCGGCGCGGGCACGGGGGGCAAGAGCGGCGGCGCGACCGAAAGCGTCCATTTGGCCGCCTTCCCGGAGCCGCAGACCGAACTAATCGATCGCCGGCTGTCGAGCGAAATGGAAGTGGTGCGCGAGATCGTCTCGCTGGGCCGCAGCGCTCGCACGGCCGCCAAGTTGAAAGTCCGCCAGCCCTTGGACAAGGTCGAAATCGTGTTGGCCGATCCGGCGCATGCCGAGTGGCTGGCCGGGCATACGTCGCTGGTACGCGAGGAGCTAAACGTCAAGCAGGTCGAGTTCGCCGCCAACGCCGATCAATACGTCACCTACACGGTGCTGCCTGATCTGAAACGTCTGGGCCCCCGGCTGGGCAAGCAACTGCCTCAATTGAAGCAAGCCCTCGGCACGGCCGACGCGGCCAAGCTGTTAGCGGAAATGCAGAGCAATGGCCACGTGAAGTTCGCGCTCCCCGGTGGCGAAGTAACGCTCGATGCGGCCGACTTGCAGGTGCGATTACAGGCCAAGTCTGGCTGGGCGGCGGCGCAAGGGGCCTCGGCCGTGGTCGTGCTGGCCACCGAGTTGACGCCTGAACTGGTGGTTGAAGGCTGGGCTCGCGAACTGATCCACGCCATTCAAAGCGTCCGCAAGGACATGAACTGCAATTACACTGACCGGATCGAGGTGAGCATCGTCGGCGCGACCGGCGACGTGGCCCAGGCGATCAAGGATTTCGGCAAGACGATCTGCAGCGAGACGCTCGGCGCCGCGCTGCACGAGTTGCCCGTGTCGGGCGTCGAGGCGGTGAGCGTCTCGCTCGCTGGTCACGACTTGAAGCTATTCGTCAAGGTGGTGGGGTCATGAGCCCGCCCACCTTGCCGACCGAACTGTTGCGGATGGTGGTGCTGATTTCCGGCGGCGGCACGACGCTCAAGAATCTTAATGAGCAAATCGCCGCCGGGCGATTGAAGGCCCGCGTCGATCTGGTCATCAGCAGCACGCCCACCGCCCGTGGGTTGCAACATGCTGTGGCCGTCGGCGCGCCGAGCCAGGTCTTCGGTGCCGGCGATTACGCCACGCCCGAGGCGTACAGCGACGCCGTGTTCGCCGCGATCCGGGCCGTGAACCCGCACGTGGTCGTGATGGCCGGGTTCCTGAAATTCGTGCCGATTCCCGACGATTTCTTCGGCCGTGTGATCAACATTCACCCGGGCCTGATCCCGGCTTTTTGCGGCCTGGGTATGTACGGCCATCACGTCCATCAGGCGGTGCTCGACTACGGCGCGAAGATCTCCGGCTGCACGGTCCACTTTGTCGATAACCAGTACGATCACGGGCCGATCATCTTGCAGCACGTCGTGCCGGTCGTTGAAGGAGACACGGCCGATACGCTGGCCGCGCGGGTCTTTGAAGCCGAGTGCGAAGCCTATCCCGAGGCGCTGCGGCTGCTGGCCGCCGGGCGGTTGCGGGTTGATGGCAGAGTCGTTCGCGTCGCTCCTTGAAGACTTGCCACGGAGGCACGGGGACACGGAGCTTTGCACGGAGGGGGGATGTGAGGGAGGAGAATTGTGCCTCCCATTGTCCTAAACGCAAAGCAGCTCGCGCGATAAACACCCCTCCCTTTCAGGGAGGGGCTGGGGGAGGGTAAGGACGTCGCCGGCCAAAAGAGATGGCGGTCAGGCAAATGCAGGAGCGAGTCATACGCCGTCATTCCCGCCTGCGCGGGAATGACGGAAGAATAGCCCGAATCAGCCGCGCGCAGCTGGACTTCACGGATTACATCCTCCCTGGCCCCGCGCGCTTCTGCCCCCCTACCTCATCAAACCCAAGCGACTCGTAGAGTCGCAACGCCGCCAACCAGGCGCGATGCGTCTCGAGCATGATCGTCCGCTGCCCGTCGTCCCAAGCGACCTGTAGCGCCGCAGTCACGAGCGCACGGCCAATACCGTGTCGTTGCCATTCGGGATCAACCATCAGCGTTACTTGATTGGCCAGCAACCTCGGCCACCCAGCAGCGCTCGGCGCGCCACCAAGGCTGGCTGCTGAGTTCGCGCGCGAAGTCTTCTTTCTCCCAAGTTCGCGCCGGCGCGGCCTGCCCAGCAAAGGCTGCGACGCGCAGCGCCAAATACGCGGGTACGTCGTCGGGCAGGCGGATAGGGCGCAACGTGACGCCGTCGGGCACGATCAGCATCGGCCGCTCGTGAAGCACCAGTTGCATTTGCACGACATTCATTGCCTCTCCCACCGCTCACGCGTTCCATTACTTGCGGGTTTCATGGGAACCGATTGATGAGATAAGTCCAAACCCCACATCGGCTTGTGGCGATAATTGTTCGCAAATGAGCATGTGAACGAGACATATTGGCAACAATCTTTCACAGTATTGATTGCATACGGTCACAGTTCTGGTAAAAATTGTGCTTATAGCTAGCTATTCGTTGGGCGAAAGTAACCATGTCGGGCGAGTCCAGACGCAGCCGATTGTTGGAACTTATTCGGCGCACAGGGTTTGCATCGTTGCCGAACCTGGTAGACGAGCTGCAAGTCTCTGAATCGACCGTCCGGCGCGATTTGGAAGCCCTCGAGGAGCAAGGGGCGGCCCGACGCACCCACGGCGGCGTTTTTTACACCGGAACGTCGCCGCGGCTTCCGCATTTTGAAGAACGGCAACCAGCGCAATGGGACAAGAAGCACGCCATCAGCCAGCGCGCGGCCGAACTGGTCGAGGACGGCGACAGTGTGCTCCTGGACGGCGGCAGCACGACGTACGAAGTGGCGAGGCTGCTCTGCGATCGTCGCCTGCAAATAGTCACCAACTCGCTGCCGGTGGCGAATCTGTTTGCCACCAATCCAAGCGCCGACCTGGTCTTGGTCGGCGGCTATGTCTATCCGCGAACCGGCGTCTCGCTGGGACCGCACGCCAACAGCATGCTCGCGGCCGTCAGTGTGCGGCGCACGATTCTCAGTGTGGCCGGCATCAACGATCGGGGCTTCTTCAACAGCAACCTGCTGCTGGTCGAAACCGAGCAGGCGATGATGCGCGCCGCCGACGAAGTGATCGTCGTGGCCGACAGCACCAAGTTCGGGCATCAAAGCCTGGCCCATCTGTGTGCGCTGAATGCCGTGGACGTGCTGGTGGTCGACTCGGGCATCAGCCCCGCCTGGCGCAAGAAAATCGAAGCCGCGGGAGTTCGTGTGCTGGTGGCCGAGACACCGCCAGCCGCCGTTGAAGTCGCCACGTCGAAAGCCAATTCAAACTAATCACCACTTCAACGTAATCGCACCATGAGCATTGTCGCCACGCCGCTTGATCGGACCCAAATCGAATCGATCGTCCGCCAGATTGTGTTGGCCCGCGCTGGCGCGAAGGCCACCGAGCCGAACCTGGTGGTCAGCGTTTCGGCCCGGCATTGCCATCTGACCGACGAGCACGTCGAGATCCTGTTTGGCGCGGGACACAAGCTGACGCCGCACAAGAACCTGTTTCAAGACGGCTTTTACGCCGCCGAGGAAACGGTGATGGTCGTGGGCCCCAGCAAACGGCGGATGTTGCCGTCGGTTCGCGTCCTCGGTCCCACGCGCCCGGCCAGCCAGGTCGAATTGGCGTTCACCGACAGCATTAGCCTGGGCATCGACATTCCGGTTCGCGCCAGCGGCAAGATCGACGGCACGCCCGGTTGCATCCTGGTCGGGCCGAAAGGCGTCGTCGAGTTGAAACAGGGATTGATCCGCGCCGAACGGCACGTCCACATGAGCCTGAAGGACGCCGACTACTACGGCGTCAAGAACGGCGGGCGGATGAAGCTGCGGATCGAATCGACCTGCACCACGGTCTATGAAGATTTGCTCGTGCGGGCCGACGCGACCAGCAAGCTGGAAGTGCATATCGACACCGACGAGGGGAACGCCACCGATCTGGATCACGCCACGCGGGTCGAATTGATCAAGTAACATTCGAGACTTTAGCAGAGTGAAACGCGCGCCGACTTGTTGCCGGCGACGCTTGAAAATGGGTTCGATGGGTTTTCTTTTTGGGAGTGTTTCATGGCGAAAGCGAAGGCAATGGAAGCGCTCGGCATGATCGAAACCAAGGGGTTCATCTCCTTGGTCGAGGCCAGCGACGCAATGATGAAAGCGGCAAATGTCGAGTTCCTGGGTTGGGACAAGGTCGGCAGCGGCCTGGTCACCGCCTTTGTGACGGGTGATGTGGCCGCCGTGAAGGCCGCCACCGATGCCGGCGCCGCGGCGGCCGGTCGGTTGGGCGAAGTGGTCAGCGTCCAGGTTATTCCGCGTCCGCACGACGACTTGAACATCGTGCTCCCCAGCGGCGTGGTGTCGAAGGGCGCCGAGTAGCGTGAACGACCGGGCCACGTATTTTCCATTCATGTTAAGGACCATTACAGCAATGAACGATGCAATCGGATTGGTAGAGACCAAGGGTCTGGTGTCGCTGGTCGAAGCGACCGACGCGATGGCCAAGGCAGCCAACGTGCAAATTGTGAAGCGGATTTCCATCGGCGGCGGGTTGGTGACGACCGTCGTCCGTGGCGACGTCGGCAGCGTCCGCGCGGCCGTTGAAGCGGGCGCTCAGGCCGCTACGCAGATCGGTGAGCTGGTTGCCAGCCACGTCATTCCGCGTCCGGCCGACGGACTGGTGAAGGCGTACCTGTAAACCGTATGGGCGACTGTTCGTCGCGCGCGTAATCGTGCGTTTCGACAGCGCTACTTTTATCCGCAGTCATGGATGCAGAAGATGAAAATCTTGGTCGCGAATCTCGGTTCCACCAGTTTCAAGTACCGCTTGTTCGACATGGTCGACGAGCGGCAGCTTGCGCGGGGTGGGACCGAGCGGATCGGCTCGGCCGAAAGTCGGTGCTTTGTCGAAATTGGCGGCCAGCGGCGCGAGCTGACGGCCGCGGTGCCCGATCATGCCGTGGCGGTGAAGCTTTGCCTCGAACAGTTGACCGACCCGCAAAGCGGCTGCCTGAAGTCGGCCGCCGAAGTGGCGGCCATCGGCTTCAAGGCGGTTCACGGCGGTCGCTACAGCGGTGTGCAGCGGGTGACGCCCGACGTGCTCGACGCCATGGAAGCCATGCGTCATGTCGCGCCGGCGCACAATCCGCCGTACATCGCGGCCATGCGGCTATTGAGCGAGAAGCTGCCCGAGATTCCGCTGGTGGCGGCCTTTGAAACAGGCTTTCACCAGACGGCCGCGGAGGCCAATCGCTACTACGCCGCGCCGTACGAGTGGGCCGAGAAGTACCAGGTCAAGCGCTGGGGTTTCCACGGCGCTAGCCATCGGTACATCGCCGGTCGCACGGCCGAGCTGATGGGACGCACCGATTTGCGGGTCATCTCGTGTCACCTGGGAGGCTCTAACTCGTTGTGCGCCATTCGCAATGGCCGCAGCGTGGCGAGCAGCCTGGGCATGAGCCCGCAGAGCGGCCTGTTCCACAACAACCGTGTCGGTGACTTCGATGTGTTCGCGCTGCCGGTGGTGATGGAAGCGACCGGCCGTTCGCTCGAGCAACTGCTCGACGAGCTGGCGAACAAAGGTGGATTGTTGGGACTGAGCGGCACGAGCGGCGATGTTCGCGACTTGGAACAGGCGGCCAGCCGCGGCGACTCGCGAGCGCAATTGGCGCTCGACTGTTTTGCCGCGTCGATTCGTCAGTACTTGGGAGCGTACCTCGTCGAGCTGGGTGGCGCCGACGCCATCGTGTTCACCGGCGGCATTGGCGAAAACAGCGTCAGTGTCCGCTCGGCGGTTTGTCGCGAGCTGCAAGAACTGGGGATCGTGCTCGACGAGCAACGGAACCAGACGGCCCGCGGCGAAGGAACAATCCATTCGACCGAGAGCCGGACACAGATTTGGATCGTCCCGACGAATGAAGAGATCGTAGTAGCCCGACAGGCAAAGGAGTTGCTAGTTGCTGGTTCCTAGTTGCTAGTGAAGGCAACTATCTACTGACAACGGACAACTGACCTCGGACCAACTAACAACCAGCAACTAACAACCAGCAACTAACAACCAGCAACTTTCCCATGTTTGTCGCCAAAGTAACCGGCAGTGTGGTGGCCACGCAGAAATCCGCGGCCATGGTCGGCCACAAGCTGTTGATTGTCGAGCCCTATCGCATTGACGGATCGGCGCGCGATCGGCTGGTCACGACCGGCCGGACGTTCGTCGCGGTCGATACGGTCGGCGCCGGCCAGAATGAATTTGTTCTGATCGTGCAAGGTTCGAGCGCCCGACTGACGCCTGAGACCAAAACCCTGCCGGTCGATGCCACGATCATCGGCATCATCGACACCGTGCAGGTCGATGAGAAGTGCGTGTTTAGCAAAGAAAACTCCTAAACCCCGACGTCTATTTGACAACTATGCAAGCCACCGAAGACTTGATCCGCAGCGTTGTTCAGCAGGTGCTTAGCCAAATGGGCAATAGCGCCGCGCCGGTCGCTCCACGCAGCTTTGCCGGCCGGCACGGCATCTTCACGTGTGTCGACGAGGCCGTGGCCGCCGCCACCGAAGCCTTTGACCAGCTTTCCGAACGGTCGCTGGCGGATCGCAAGCGAATCATCGATCACATCCGCCGCATCTCGATCGACAGTTGCGTCGAGTTGGGCACGATGGAGATGGAAGAGACCAAGATTGGCCGGCTGGCGCACAAGATCGAAAAGCTCAAGACCCTGGGTGAGCGGACGCCCGGCGTCGAGTTCATGAAGAGCGAAGTTTTCAGCGGCGACCACGGGCTGGCCGTGATCGAGTACGCGCCGTTCGGCGTGATCGGTGCGATCACGCCGGTGACCCATTCGCTTCCGACGATCACGGGCAACGCGGTCAGCATGATCGCCAGCGGCAATACCTTGGTCGTGAACCCGCACCCCAGCGGACGCAAGGTCGCGGCCGAAGGTGTCCGCCGTTTTAACCAGGCGATCTATCGCGACCTGGGCATCGATAATCTGATCTGCCTGATCGCCGAGCCGACCCTGGAATCGGCCGAACAGATATTCAAGCACCGGGGCGTGAAGATGATTTGCGTCACTGGCGGGCCAGCCGTGGCGCGGGCCGCGCTGAACAGCGGCAAGCGGGCCGTCGTGGCCGGGCCGGGCAATCCGCCGGTTGTGGTCGACGAGACGGCCGACCTCGATCGTGCCGCGCGGTGCATCATCCAAGGGGGCGCGTACGACAACAATCTGCTCTGTATTGCCGAGAAGGAAGTCTTCGTCGTCGATTCGGTCTTTGACGCGATGATGAGCGCCATGGAGCGCGCCGGTGCCGCGCGGTTGAACGCCCGCGAGATCGACGCCTTGACGTCCAAGGCGATCGTCAGCGTCGGCGAACCGGGGCACAAGCACGACGCTCCGGCCAAGGAATTCTTGGGCCAGGACGCCAAGGTGCTGGCCCGCGCTGCCGGCAAGCAAGTTGCCGGCAGCGTCGAATTGATCTTCGGCGAGACCGACGAGTTCAACCCGTTCGTGCCTGTCGAGCAGATGATGCCCTTCATCCCGTTCGTCCGTGTCAGCGATGTGGACGAGGCGATTGCCAAGGCCAAGTTCTACGAGCACGGCTTCCGGCACACGGCCATCATCCATTCGAACAATGTTCGCAACATGACCAAGATGGGGCGCGCCATGGACACCACGCTGTTCGCCAAGAACGGCCCGTGCATGGCGTCGCTAGGCCTGGGTGGCGAAGGGTACTTGTCGTTCTCAATCGCCACACCGACCGGCGAAGGGGTGACGACGCCGCTGACGTTCACGCGGCAGCGCCGCTGCTCGCTGATTGACGATCTGCGAATCTTGGGTAAGTAAGCGGCAATTGCTATGCAAAACGGCTTGGTGATTGGTACCGCGACTGCCACGGTGAAGCACGAGTCGATGCGCGCAACGAAGTTGCTGGTGGTCCAGATGTTGCTGGCCGACGGCCGTTCGCCCGACGGCGAGCCGGTGTTGGCGGTCGATCAACTGGGAGCCGGGGCGGGACAGATCGTGATGTTGACGAGCGACGGCCGCGGCACGCGGGAAATGTTGTCGAGCAAGACGACCCCCGTCCGCTGGCATGTGCTGGGAATTCCCGACGCATGAGCACGCCCGCCGGTGACATCAGCAAGGAACAAATCGAGCGAGTGGTGCGCGAGGTGCTGGCGCGGCTGATGCCTGCGGCGGCTGGCGAGCACGTCGCGAGCGAGACGAAGCCGAAGACGCCAAGTGACACGGTGAGCATTGCCGGCCAAGTGATCACCGTGGCGGCGCTGGACGGGAGGCTGACGGGAAAGAGCAAGCTACAGGTCAACGCCAAGGCGGTGATTACTCCGGCGGCGCGCGACCTGTTGAAAGCGGCCGGGGTGACGGTGGTGCGTGGCACGGCCGGCGCGGCGGCATCCGCGGCATTGAACGTCGTGATCGGCCGGGCCCAAAGCCGGGCCGATGCGGCGACACTGGTGGCGGCGCTAAGAAGTCAAAAACTGAACTTGGAACAAGTGGCCCAGACTGGGCTGGTCGATTCGGTCGGCGCGCTGGCGATCGAGGCGGCACGAGGCGGGAAGTTGGCGGTGTTGGTCACCGAAGCGACGAGCGCGGCTCTATGCCTGGCCAATCGACGGGCCGGCGTGCGAGCGGCACTGGTCGATGGGCAAAGCGATGTGAACGAATTGGCCGGCACGCTGGGTGCGAACTTTTTGATCGTCAGCCTGCGAGGCGCGAGTGCGTATCAGCTAGGCCGAGCCATCGCCGCGGTGGCCACTTGGCCCGGCGAGCGAGGCTGCCCGAAGTTGCTGGCGGCGCTGGACAAATCCTAGCCACGGAGGCACGGTGACACAGAGGACTGCACGGAGAAGAGTGGAAGAAAAAGAGACAAGGCAGAAAGACCGAATCGAAACCGTTTTCTCCGTGCTTCTCTCCGTGTCTCAGTGCCTCCGTGGCTAATTAAGCGAAACGAAAATGAGAATTGCGAAAGTCATCGGAACCGTCACGTTGAGTCGCTGGCACCCGTTGCTGACGGGGGCGACGTACAAGCTGGCGGTGCCGCAAACCTGGGCCGAGTTGGCCAGCGGTGAAACGCCCGCCGGCGAGGCGCTGGTGGTCTATGACGACCGCGGCGCCGGACTGGGACAGCAAATCGCCGTCAGCGAAGGGGGCGAAGCGGCCCAGCCGTTCGAGCCCGAGTTGAAGCCGGTCGACGCTTACAACGCCGCCCTGCTCGATACCGTACACATTGCCATCAAGCCGCCGAGCGCGAAGCCGGCGAAGTAACGAACCATCTTCCAGTCAACGATCCGCCCTCACGCGAAAGTGAAGCCGACATGAATTTGCACAAGCTCAAGCAAGAGATCTGCGACATTGGCCGCCGGATTTACAACAAAGGATATGCCGCCGGCAACGACGGCAACATTTCGTTCCGGCTGGCCGAGAACCAGGTCTTATGCACTCCGACGATGATCTCGAAGGGGTTTATGACCCCCGAAGACCTGTGCATCGTCGACATGGAGGGGAACCAACTGTCGGGCCGCCGCAAGCGGACCAGCGAGATCATGTTGCACCTGGCGATCATGAAAGAGCGTCCGGACATCAAGAGCGTGGTCCACTGCCACCCGCCGCATGCGACCGCCTTTGCCGTCGCTCGCGAGCCGATCCCGCAGTGCGTGCTTCCCGAGATCGAAGTCTTTCTGGGCGAGACGCCGATCACCGTCTATGAAACTCCGGGGGGGCAGAAGTTCGCCGACACCGTGCTGCCGTTCGTCAAGAAGACCAACGTCATCATCCTGGCCAACCACGGCACGGTCAGCTTTGGCGAGTCGGTGGAGCGGGCCTATTGGTGGACCGAAATCCTCGACGCCTACTGCCGGATTCTGATGCTTTCCAAGGACCTGGGGCGCGTGACCTATCTGAACGAAGAGAAGTCGCGCGAGCTGTTGGACCTGAAGGCCAAGTGGGGCTGGAGCGATCCACGCTTGGCGGCCGGCATGGAGAACTGCGACATCTGCGCGAACGACATTTTCCGTGACAGTTGGAAGGCTACCGGTGTCGAGCGCCTGGCGTTCGAGGCTCCGGCGCCTGCCAATAGCCGCGCAGTGGCCGCGGCGGCCAAGGCCACGGTGTCGGCCGCGCCGGCAGCCGGAGGTGGCGACCAGGAAGCGCTGATTCAAGCGATCACCGATCGTGTGATGGCCGCTTTGGCGCAGAAGTAATGTCGAAAATCAGATCAGCCGTAGGTCAGGTACCCCGTGCCTGACAACTGGTCATGGTTGTTACACACAATTGTCAGGTACGGGGTACCTGACCTACTTAAGACGACTTGCAAACACATCCAGGAACATCATCCATGAAGGTCAGCATTATCGGGGCGGCGGGGCTGGTCGGGTCATGCACGGCGTTTGCCTTGCAGACTGGCAAGGTGGTCCGCGAAATCGCCCTGTTGGACGTTAACGCCGAAGCGGCCGGTGGCCAGGCGCTCGATCTGCTTCACGGCGCCAGTCTGATGGCCGATCAGCGCATCGTTTCCGGCGGTTATGAGCACATTCCGTCAAGCGACGTGATCTGCATCACCGCCGGCCTGCGGCGCAAGCCCGACGAAAGCCGGTTGGACCTGATCAATCGCAACACCGACTTGTTCGTGGGCATCCTGACCGAAATCGCCAAGGTCGGCTACAAGCGCGAAGCGATCGTCGTCGTGGTCTCGAACCCGGTCGACGTGCTGACCTATCTGGCGGCTCAGCGGCTTGACTTGCCGACTGAGCAGGTGATCGGCCTAGGAACAGTGCTCGACACGGTGCGGTTCCGCAGCCTGATCGCCGAAAAGATTGAAGCCGCGCCAACGCAGGTGGCGGCCCTGATTCTGGGGGAACATGGCGACACGATGGTCCCCATCTGGTCGAGCGCCACGGTGGCGGGCTTGCCCCTGGAAAAGTATCCGGGCTGGTCGGCCAAGCTGGGCGAGGATCTGTTCGCGCGGACCAAGGGTTCGGGGGCCGAAGTGATCAAGAAGAAAGGTGGCGCTGGTTTTGCCGTCGGCTTGTCGATTCAAGAAGTGATCGAGTCGATCGCCTTGGATCGCCAGCGCGTGTTGCCGGTGTCGAGCGTGCAAAAGGGTTGTTACGGGCTGCGCGACGTGGCCCTGTCGGTGCCGACGGTGGTCGGACGCAAAGGGGTCGTCAAGACTCACGAGATCGAACTGTGGCCCAAGGAACTGCAAGCTCTGCGGCGCAGCGGCCAGGTGCTGCGCGGCACGATCGACACCGTGTTGGCGCGCCTGGGTGGTCAGAAGTAAGCGGGGCCACGAGTTCGCGCATTGTTTGCCAGAGGATACCTCATGCAGAAATCACTAGACCGGAAGTTGGCGGCCATTCATGCCGATCCCTCGGGCGCGCGCGAGTTTATCCTGGCCGACGCCAAGGACGCCGACATGGCGTTCGGCATTGGCTCGGCGGGGCGCAGCCCCGAAATGCACGCGGGCGAGGGACGGATGCGGACCCTGCCCGAGTATCGGGCCCAGATTCGGCAGATCGTCGAACAAGGGCTGGTCGACATTATGTTGATGTCGTCGAGCACCAACGATCAACTCGCCCACCAGGAAGGTCTGTTCCGTAACAGCCACATCACGCCGGCCGCCCGAGCCAACGACGCGACCGACATTTTCGCGGTACGTCATGGGCGGTACGTGGTCGAGCCATCGCGACCATTCCGAACCGCGTCGCTCGATCATATTCAATGCGGACATCTCGATTGCCGCGATGACGAGCGCGAGCAAGGGACGAACCTGGGGCTGTACAGCGTCACGTTCAACAACCGGCTGGATGAAGACCTGGCTTCGCTCGAAGCCTACAACCAATTCCGCGAAGAGGCCGAGCGGAAAGGTTTTCGACATTTCCTGGAAGTGTTTGATCCGAACGCGCCGGCGGGCCTGGAGGGGGAAAAGACCGCGCAGTTCGTCAATGACTGCATCACTCGGGCGCTCGGGGGCGTTGCCCAGGCCGGTCGCCCGGTGTTCTTGAAGATCGCCTATCACGGCCCGCGATCGTTGGAAGAGTTGGTGGCGTACGATCCCCACCTGGTCGTGGGCATTCTCGGCGGCAGCGCCGGCACGACCTACGACGCATTCAAGCTCTTGTCCGAGGCCAAGAAGTACGGCGCGCGTGTGGCCTTGTTCGGCCGCAAGATCAACAACGCCGAGAACCAGTTGGCGTTCGTCGAGTTCTTGCGCATGATCGCCGATGGACAGATCGCGGCCGAGGAAGCCGTGCGGGCGTACCACGCCGTGTTGCAGAAGCTGGGTATTCGTCCCACGCGAGCGTTGGCCGACGATCTGACGCTGCAAAGCGGCGTGACGAGTTATCACGGTTCGAGCGGTTCGGTCCCGGCCTTGCCGGTGGCCATGCAGAAGAAGGAAGCTGCCGCGGCGTCAAAAGAGGATTGTGGCTGCGGCGGCACGCCGACGGCTTGCGCCTGTGGCACTCACGGCGCTGGGCATGGCCACGATGAGCACGATCATGGCGCGTCGAAACAGATCACACCGGCCGAAGTGGCCAAGATGACGCCGGCCGAGAAGCTGGCCTGGAACAAAGCCAAACGCGATCGCATCTTCGGCAAGTAATACGCCAACGGCTCAGTTTCGCGCCGAGGCAAATTGTCACTCGTCGCACATCTCGGCCAGATTGCGCAGATAGTCGAGCGCTTCGTCCACCTCGGGGGCGTCGCCACCGGCCACTCGGCCAGCGCGATCGCAGCGGGCCAAGAGCATCAACTCTTCGTAGTGTTCCGAGTCTTCCAGCCGCTTGCGGGCTCGGCTCCCCAGTTGACCGTCGAGCCAAGCGGCGGCCGCTGGCCGATTTTCGATCAACCACAGGCAGCGCTCGGTGACCAGATCGGTCAACAACTCCAGCGTGGCCAACTGCGGCTGCCGCGGCTCGACCGCTTTGCCCACGTCGTGCAACAGCGCCGCCAACAGGAACTCCTCGTCGTAAGGCAACTCACGTCGAGCCAACTCAAAGACTTGCAGGCTGTGATAAAGCGCGTCCCCTTCCGGATGTTTCTCCGGCGAAAGACGTACTTCTTCCAGCGGCATCAGCAGCGCGCGATAGGCCTCGAACCGATCGTCGGTCGTGGGACGTGGCAGCAACCGCTCGTCAGTCTCGTGGTAATGCCGCGAGAGAGACTCAAGCTCATGGCGAATCTCGCGATGACTGGGCAGGCGTCGCGGGTGAACCCAGCCGCCGGCCAATCGTCGCGCCGCTTCGATCTTGGCTCGATGAAAAGAGTCGCGGCGCTCGTACATGAGACGCGCCGCTTCCCAAGCAATCTGCTGTCGCAGTTTGTCTTGCGCCATGTTTCGCGGCCTAGAAAGGCCGTGGGTGGTGGCGATAGGCCCTCGATTACAGCCCGCTCGTCAAGGAACGCGCCGCTCGCTTGGCCGGGGGGATTATATGCAAGCCGGTTCCGCAGGGTAAAGGTCGACCTCGGCGGGCGCTCTTTTAGCCGGCTAACGAGGTAACTCATTTGCCCGTCTGGCTCACGCCCCATGCTTGCGCCACTTCGGCCTGACGCTTCACGTACTCTTCATAGTCTTCTAACACACGCTCGGAGTACGCTTGGGCCAGCGTCGTCACGCGGCGCACGAAGCGATCGGTGTGACCGTGCAGGGCGGCCATGATCTCGAAGCCGGGAGGCTGGTCCGCGCGGCGATCGTCCCCTTTGACGTGACACTTGGCCAGCAGCTTGCCGAACAGGCGGCCTAGCGACTCGAACTCCTTGGTCTCGTGCAGCACTGCAACGTCGAGCCGCCCGTTGCGCGGGCCGATCTCGCGGACCTGGAACGTGGCGTCGCCGTCGGCCGCCCAGCCTAGGTAGCGGTTGCTGACCGTTTGCATGGCGCGCTCGACCGCCACGACTTCCGCGGCCCGCGGCTGGTCTTTCTCCTCGGTGATGCCGCGCACGCGGTCCCACGCGCTAGGGAGCGATTCCTTGAACTCCAGCAGCACATTCTTGGCGGCCTTGCTACCATCGCCATTCAATAGCGCCACGAACCGATAGCGCCCCAGGCTGCCGCACCCCGAGACCCGTCCGCACGAATCGATCAGTTGATAGAAGTCATCCTGCTCGCGCAACTTGGGATCGAGCCGTTTGACATAGTCGGTCAACAGTCGCGTCACTCGCTGTTGATCGTCGGCGGTGATGTCGAACCAGCGTTCGTTGCGGGTGATCTTTCGGTCGTGACCGGCTCCGGTCGTGAGGTGTTCGATGAACTCGGGGCGCTTGGCGGCCACGGCGTCGAGAATCAACTTTCGCGCGGCCGGCAACTGGGGCAGGTTCTGATCCGAACAGCCGAACTTCTCCGCTTGGTCACCGGGAGCCAGCTTGTTGATCGCCTCGACGTAAGCGCCGACGAAGGATTCGGTCATGTCGACGGCTTGGCTCAACGACCAGTTCAACGGCCCGCCCAGCAGGAACAGGCTGATCGCCCCGCGTTGCACGTCAAGCGCGAAGTTGCCGCGAGCCGTCTCGTCGAAGTCGTCGATGTCATAGCGCACGGTGCCATCGGCCGCCTTGTAGGTGCCGAAATTTTCGCTATGCACGTCGCCGATCAGCCGCGACTCGATGTCTTTCCAAGGGGTCGGCACCCGCAGGTCGGAAAAGCCCCGTTGCTGGTCCGAGGCAAACAGATGGACCGTGCCGCGGAAGAAGCTGAAGGCATCCTTCCCCAGTCGCGCCAGCTTGGCTCGCAGCAAGATGGGATAGCGCCCCACGAAGCGGCGGTTGCTATCAATGATTTCAGCGACAGGATCGCGCTGGTTAGCGTCGGTCATGGCTTTAGGTAACCCGCAGTCGACTTGGCAAACTAGGCGGCATTCTAACAGGCGATTTCGCCACTGCTAGCGACGATAGACTCAGGCCAAGCTACCAGATTTAACGTGTGCCGCCGGTCTGCGGTTCAAGCTTTGTAATCGATGAAGCCGATATTACCCGCAACATTTCACTCTCTTTCGTCTTTTAACACGGTCTGGCGGCGAGCGAGGTCCTATGAGTTTGCACCTGCTCAAGCGGATCCTGGGCATGGGGCTGTGGCCCACGCGCACAGCAAGCGCGCGGGGCTTGCGCGTGGTGTTAGCGCTGGCAGTGAGCTGCCAGTTGGCCGCGCCGCCGTCGTTTGCCGAGCAACCGCGCGAGGCCGTGGACAGTGCGCCGCACGTGGGGCGCGTCAGCGAGCTTTCGGGTGGTCGACTGACCGATGTTCGCGCTGGTAGCCAGCAGCAGCTTTCAACCGCGCAGATTCGTCTGGCCCAGCAACCGGGGCAACCTCCGTTGATCGTCCCTGCTCCGCCAGCCCCTGCCGGCGCGAACGAATCGCCACCCACGGCGATCAACAATGCCGATGAGTTCGGGCCCGGCGCAGTTCGGATGCCCCTGATGGGCAATCCGGCTGGCTTTGGCAACACGCCCCAGCCCACGCCGCAAGTCGCGCAGCAGTTCAACCAATTCGTCGAACGGACGATTGACCCCGAAAACACCTTCGACCTGGTGATTCATCGGCCGCGGTTGCTCAAGCTGAAGCAAGCGCCGGTGCGTATCCAAGTGGCCGACGAGCGAGTCGTGAACTACTTGCTGATTACCGATCGCGAGTTCTCAATCACCGGCAGCACGGTCGGCAGCACGGTGCTGAATCTTTGGTTCGACCAGCCCGGCGCGCCTGGCGGCCAAAAGGTACTCAGCTATCTGGTCCGCGTGTTGCCCGATCCCGAGGCCAAGCTGCGTCTGGAAGCGGTTTACAAGGCGCTCGAAGACGAAATCAATCGGAACTTCCCGAACAGCTCGGTCCAGCTTTCGCTCGTCGGCGACAAGGTCGTCGTCCGTGGCGAAGCCAAGGATATCGTCGAGGCCTCGCAGATTCTACAAGTCGTCGGCGCCAACACCCGAGGAGGCAATCAACAAAGCCAAGGGGTGCGTCCCGCCGGCGGCTTACAAGCCAATCAACTGGGCGACGTGCCGCTAACGCAGGCCGGCTATTTCGGTAGCGCCACGTCGATCCCCGAGGCCCAGGCCATCTCGTCGGAAAACGCTGTTTTCAACCAGGTGCTGACCAGCGCGGCCAACATCATCAATTTGCTGCGCGTGCCAGGCGAGCAACAAGTCATGCTTCGCGTCACCGTGGCCGAAGTCAACCGTACCGCCGCCCGCAGCATTGGCATGAATATCTCGGCCTACTCGCCGAACCCCTCGGCCAACGCGGCGCCGTTGTTCCCTTACGTCTTTCAAAGCGTGGCGGGCGGTATCGGCACCGGCAACCTGCCGGCGCTACTCGACAATGGGCAGATCTCGCTGGCGATCAACGCGCTGCGAACCTTGTCGCTGGCCCGCTCGCTGGCTGAACCGAATCTGGTCACCACCAACGGCCAGCGCGCTAACTTTCAAGCAGGTGGCGAGTTCCCCGTGCCGGCCGCCTCGCTCACCTTTGGCGCGGTCGGTCAGGGGGTCAGCTTCGTGCCGTTCGGCGTTTCAGTCAGCTTCATCCCCTACATCACCGATCGGGACCGGATTCGATTGGTCATGATGTCGCGCGTCAGCACTCGCGACGCGTCGCTGGGCACGACGGTCAGCGGCTCGTCGGTGCCGGGGCTCCAATCTCGCACCTATACGACCACGGTGGAACTACGCGAGGGCCAGACCCTGGCAGTGGCCGGCCTGATTCAAAACAATTTTGGCGCCAATTCCAGCCGCATCCCGCTGTTCGGCGACTTGCCGATCATCGGACAGTTGGCCGGCTCGAACAGCACTTCGTCGGCGGAACAGGAATTGATGATTCTGGTCACGCCCGAACTGGTTCACCCGCTCGAAGCGTGCCAGACGCCGCCGGTCCCCGGCGCCGATGTTTTCGAGCCGGGCGACGTGGAGTTCTTCCTGTGCAATCGACTGGAAAGCCGGCGCAACTACGATTTCCGCGCCTCGGTGCGAACCGATTGGGCTCGACTGCGGCGTTACGAGCGGTGCGAAGATCAATTGATCGTCGGCGTGCAAGGGCGGACCTACGGGTGCTGTGACCCGTACGCTGGCAAGGCCCAGTGTCCGACCCCCGCCACGGGGCACGTGCCAACCGAGGCGATTCAACCCGGCGTGCCGAGCGGGCCGGTCCTCTCGACGCCGCCGGTGATCGCGCCGCCGCCGACCGAAGGCGATTCGTTTTCACAGCGTGCGAACACCGCCACTCCGATAGCCAGCACGGTAACGACGACGGGCGTTCAGGTGGTGCCGGTCGCGGCCAACTTGCCGTTCGTTCCGCCTCAATCGCAACCGCCTGCCGCTCCCTCGAACGTGGGGCAGTGGTCAGTCGGCATTCAGGGAACGTCGTATCCGGCGTTCGATCCGCGTCAGCACAGCAACCCGCCGCCGGCGTATCAGTCGGTGAACATTGAAGCCAATCTGAGCCGGCCGGCCGCGCCAGCGCCGACCGCGCCTGTGTCCGCGCCGCCTGCTCTGCCTGTGCCCATCGCGCCGCCAACCTCGCCTTATCCAGTCACGGGGGGACGATAACCGTGAGTATTCACTTGCCCAAACCCGAGTGGTTGCGCTCGGTCGCGACGACGGCCGGTACGCTGTTATTGGCCACGTCGCTGGTCGGCTGCAATTGCTGCAAGCCGCATCGAAAACACTGTCCACCACCGCCCAACTCATGCCCTGACCACGGGCTGTTGGACTGCGACAAGTGTGCGTCGATTCCGAATGGGGCCATTCCGCCGCCGGCGGGAACTTATAACTGTCAATGGCAGCATGCCCAGATGGATCGGGGCGAAGCCTCGAAGTTCGTCGTATTCCAGAACGAATGGTACATGCGTGGCAAGACGCTCGGACCCGATGGGCATCGTCACGTGGTGAAAATCGCCAAGACGCTCGACTCGGTTCCCTATCCCGTGGTGATCGCCACCAGCGATGACGAGGGACTCGACGAAGAACGTCGCGTGTTCGTCATCCAAGCCCTGGCCGAGAACGGTTACACCGGCTCGCCCGAACGCGTTGTCGTTGCCAAACCCGAGCAAGAAGGATTATATGGCCAGGAGTCGGCCCTCTATGGTCTACGCCGCGCGATGGGTGGTGGCATGGGGATGGGCATGGGTGGCATGGGTGGCATGGGTGGCGGCGGGATGGGTGGCATGGGCGGCGGGATGGGGATGGGTGGCTCGATGATGGGTGGTGGCATGGGTGGCATGGGTGGCGGCATGGGCATGTTCTAATTGGTCCGTTGTCAGTGGTCCGTTGCTTGTTACCTACACGACGCGGTTCTTTACAACTGACTACGGACATTTTGTCTAATCGCTAACCGCTAGTGGTTAATCGCTATGAGTCTCCTCCGCATCTCGCTCGCGTTCACGTTCCTCCTGGTCGGCTTCTCGGTCCACGCGGCCGAGCCTCCGCAGAAGTTGTGGCAGAAGATGATGGCCCCCAAGCCGTCGATGCCCCAGGGGTTGAGCAAGCGGACCAAGCAGGTGCCGACCGAGCTGCCTCCCAAGGAGGCGGCCCAGGCTTGCATCAAGACGGCCGAAGATTTGATGCAGAACGGCTACGACCGCGAAGCGATTCAACTGTTCGAGCGCGCTCGCCAACTCGATCCCAAGCAGGTGCAAGTCTGCCGGCTGCTGGCGGTCTGCTATGACCGGCAAGGGGATTCGATCCACGCCTTGCAAGAGTTCGAGAAGGCGCTGAAGCGGATGCCCAAGGACGCCGACCTGCTGAACGACATGGGCTACTACTATTACCACCGCGAAGATTACAAGCAGGCCGAGCACTGGTTTCGCCAGGCGCTCGAACGCCACCCCGACCTGGAACGGGCCAAGATCAATTTGGCCCTGACGCTCGGCTATCAGGGGCGCTTCAACGAGGCGTACGATCTGTTCGCCGAAGCAGTCGGGCCGGCGGCGGCTCATTCCAACGTCGGCGTGCTGCTGGCCCGCGCGGAACGCAAAGGGGAAGCGATCGACGCCTTTCATCGGGCGCTCGAAATGCAGCCCGATCTGCCCCAAGCCCGCGCTTGTCTCGAAGCGTTGACCAAGCCGAAACCGTTGCCGGCGCCGCCGGCCGCCGAACGCAGCTAAGCGGTCAATCTCACGCGCGCTCTCAAACGATGGGTGGCCCAGACAACTTGCTTGTCTGGGCGGCGTAGCCGCAAGAGGGAGTAGGGCAGTTATTCCATTGCCCTCTTGTCGCTGCGCGACACCGACAACAAGTTGTCGGTGCTACCCAAATTGATGCTCGTCGTGACGAGCCGCAACGTCAGATTGGCCCGAGTTGAAACGACGACTCAACAGAGCATAAACGTCGTCGATGCTCGCCGAGGAGCCTTGAGGGCTCACGATCTTCGGCTCGAAAACGACGTGGCTCGCCTCGGGAAGTTCCACTGGCTCGGTGGGCTTGAAGACACCATTCTCGTAAATCGCATGAATGGCTTTCACGGTCGTTGTCCCCAGCGTTGCTCCGATACAAAAGTCTCGCGAGATTCATTCTACCCACCACGCCAGACACTCGCCAATCGCGAGACGCTCCCGGTAACATGCTGTCAATTACGTATTAAGCATTCCCCGCCCCGCCCTTTTCCCGTAGAATCCGCCCAGCGATGGCCGCGACTACGGAAGGGTTACAGCAGTCGGCCGCCCCCCTTGGGCCCCTGGTGGGACGGTTATTCGAGGCCGAGGACTTCGGCGCGGTTTTGGCCAGCCTCCAGGCTGGCCACAGTGCCACGCTCGACGGAGTCCGGGGCTCATCGTGCGCGCTGGCCGCGGCAGCCTTGGCCGAGCGCTGTGCGGCGACACTGGTCATCGTCTGTCCGCATCAGGCCGAAATCGACGAAATGGTCGACGACCTGCTCCTCTTCTCGCCACGCGAATCGGCGCGGTTTCCGGCCTATGACACCCTGCCCAGCGAGCAGTCGGTGCGCGACGAAGTCTTCGGCGACCGGCTACGGGTGCTGAAGCAACTGCGCGACGAACGCCCGGGCCAGGTGCTGGTCACCAGCATTCAAAGCTTGTTGCAGCCGGTTCCCTCGCCCGAGCGCTTGGCCGGGCAGGCGCGCCGGTTGGCCGTCGGTCAAACCCTCGACGTCGAAGAGCTGGTCCGCTGGCTGGTCGAGCAAGGGTTCCAGGGGATGGCCGCGGTCGAGTTGCCGGGCGAGTTCTCGCGACGCGGCGGGATCATCGACATTTTCGCCGCCGACTGGTACGACCCGATTCGCATCGAGCTGTTCGGCGACACGATCGAATCGATCCGCGAATTCCAGGTGTCAAGCCAGCGCAGCCTGGCCACCATGGAAACAGTCGAGCTGACGGCCCTGGGGCCGTCGACCGGCGACAGCGCGGCGCTGGCCGACCATCTGCCGCGAAACAGTTGGTTCCTGATGATCGAGCCGAACCAACTCGAAGACGAAGGCCGCCATTACCTGAACCGCCTTGACCATCCGCGAGGCTTCTTTTCGGTCAGCGCCGCGCTCGAGGCGGCCTATCGGTTCCCCTCGGTCACCGCGGCGTCGTTGTCGGTCAGTTCGATGGAGACGACCTACCGGATGAAGGTCGAGTCGGTCGAGCGCTTCAGCGGCGACATCGCCAAAGTTCGCAGCGAACTCGACGCGGCCGGCCTGGGGCAGGATGTCTACATCGTCTGCCAGACCGAGGCCGAATCGCAACGCCTGAGCGAGCTGTTCGCCGACACGCAACTGGCCAAGCAAGGGAAGCTCCACTTCCCGCAAGGGCACCTGCGTGCTGGCTTCCGGCTGGTCAACGACCGGGTCGTGCTGATCAGCGGCGGCGAGCTGTTCCATCGGGTCGACGTGGCGCGGCCGTCGCGACGACGACTGACGCGGATCATCGACAGCTTTCTCGACTTGCGCGAGGGGGACTACGTGGTCCACGTCGCGCATGGCATCGGCAAGTACCGCGGCCTGCGACAGCTCGAAGCGCACGGCCAGACCGAAGAACACCTCGAGATCGAGTTCGACGGTCAGACGCGGATGTACGTCCCGGCCTCGAAGATCGAACTGGTGCAAAAATACGTCGGCGGCAGCAAGGCCCGCCCCACATTGGCCAAGATCGGCGGCCGCAGTTGGAGCCGGCAAAAGGCCGACGCCGAGCAAGCAGTGGCCGATCTGGCGGCCGACATGCTCGAACTGCAGGCGGCTCGAGCGTCGCGCCCCGGCATCGCCTTTCCGACCGATAGCCTCTGGCAGCAGGAGTTCGACGCCTCGTTTCCGTATCAAGAGACGCCCGATCAATTGGCCGGCATCGCGGCGATCAGGCAGGACATGACCGCGGCACGGCCGATGGACCGGCTGGTCTGTGGCGACGTCGGCTACGGCAAAACCGAACTGGCCATGCGCGCGGCGTTCAAGGCCGTCGACGCCGGTTACCAAGTTGCGGTGCTAGTGCCGACGACGGTGCTGGCGGCGCAGCATGGCCGGACGTTTCTGGCCCGGATGTCCGAGTTCCCCTGCCGTATCGCCGTTCTCAGCCGCTTCTGCTCGGCCAAGGAGGAACGGGACATTCTGAAAGGGATGGCCGAAGGGAAGATCGACATCGTCATCGGCACCCACCGGTTGGCGTCGCACGATATTCAATTCAAGAACCTGGGCCTGTTGGTCATTGACGAAGAGCAACGCTTCGGTGTCGGTGTCAAGGAACGGCTCAAGGCCTACCGGCATATCGTCGACGTGCTGACGCTCACCGCCACGCCCATCCCGCGCACCTTGCACATGTCGCTACTGGGGCTGCGCGACATCAGCAATTTGGAGACGCCGCCGGCCGACCGGCTGGCCGTGGAAACTCGCGTCACCCGGTTTGATGACGACCTGATCCGGCAGGCGATCCTGCGAGAGTTGAACCGCAACGGGCAGGTCTTCTTTGTCCACAATCGCATCCACGACATCGAGAAGCTGCAGTGGCGCTTGCAACAGATCGTGCCCGAGGCCAGCTTCGGCATCGGCCACGGCCAGATGGGCGAGGACGCGCTGGAAGAGGTGATGCTCGACTTCGTGGCCCACAAGTTCGACGTGCTGCTGTCGACGACGATCATCGAAAGTGGCCTCGATATTCCGAATGCGAACACGATCTTTATCGACGATGCCGAGTCGTATGGCCTGGCCGATATGCACCAGTTGCGAGGCCGCGTGGGGCGTTACAAGCATCGGGCCTATTGCTATCTGCTGCTCGATCCGCGCAAGTCGCTCACACCCACGGCGGCTAAGCGGCTGACGGCCATCGAAGAGTTCAGCGCCATGGGGGCCGGCTTTGCCATTGCCATGCGCGACCTCGAGATTCGCGGCGCGGGCAACATTCTGGGCACCCAGCAAAGCGGTCACATCGCGGCCGTTGGCTACGAGATGTACTGCGATTTACTGGATAAGACGGTTCGCCGCCTGAAAAAGCTGCCGCCGAAGCCCAATTTGGAAGTTACGCTTACCTTGCCGGGCGAAGCGCTGCTGCCGCGGCGCTATGTGCCCGACATGCGGCTCAAGATCGACCTGTATCGGCGATTGGCCCGCGTGAGCACACTGGCCGAGTTGAGCGACCTGCGCAATGAGATGGTCGACCGGTTCGGACCCATGCCCGAGGAGGTCGATCGGCTGTTGCGGCGAACCGAAATTGGCGTTTTGGCCAAAAACTGGTTGATCGACTCGATCCATTTAGAGGAAAATCATATTGTCTTCGGCTACTCGTCGCGACCAAGGATCGACCAATTGGTCCGACGCCAGCCGAAGCGCCTTAGAGTCGTCGACACGCGAACTGCTTACGGCACGATATCGTCAAGCAAGCCCGACCCCGACGCGCTACTGAGCTTGATAAAAACACTGCTCCAGTCGGATTGATTGTTTTCAACCCTCGCCCCTTGTGGGAGAGGGTGGTTCGCATAGCGAACCGGGTGAGGGGTAAGAAACTGACACCAGCGCAACCCACTCACCCGACCGTACACGCCCTGCCCCGCCTGCCTACCGTTCATCTCCACGCCGGAAGGATGTCGCATGTCCAAAGCATGGCACTATTGGCTGGCTGTCGTTGTTACTTGCTTCGTGACCGACACCGCCATCTCCGACGAGCCCCCCGCCGCGCCGCCGGTCAAGGTGAGCGATCTGCGCGTGCCCGAGGGGTACACTATCGAGCTCGTCGCCGGCCCGCCGCTGGTCGAGCATCCGACGATGGCCGGCTTTGACGATCAGGGGCGGTTGTACGTGTGCGACGGCCCGGGCCAGAATCTGCCGGCCAAGCAATTGATGGCCGAGCTGCCGAACCGGATTCTACGATTGGAAGATCGCGATGGGGACGGCCGCTTTGATCACAGCGTGGTCTACGCCGACAAGATGACGTTTCCGATGGGGGCCTTGTGGCACAAGGGAAGCGTCTACACCGCCAGTCCACCGCACATCTGGAAGCTGACCGACACCGACGACGACGGCGTGGCCGACAAGCGCGAAATCCTGGTCTCGGAGTTCGGCTTCACGGGCAACGCGGCCGACATTCACGGTTGCTTCCTGGGGCCTGACGAACGCTTGTATTGGTGCGACGGCCGGCATGGGCACAACTTTGTCGACGAGAACGGCAAGCAAATCAGCAAAGGTCTGGCCGCGCGACTGTTCCGCTGCAAGCTCGACGGGAGCGAGGTCGAATCGTTCGCCGGTGGCGGCATGGACAACCCCGTGGAGGTCTGCTTCACCGAGGCGGGCGAGCCGATTGGCACGGTGGCGATCTTCGATGTGATCGATGGCCGGCACGACGCCCTGGTCCATTGGGTCTACGGTGGCGCCTACCCGCGGCAGGATCAACGCTGCGTCGAGGAGTTCAAGCGGACGGGCGAATTGATGCCGCAGGTGATTCGCTTTGGCGGCGTGGCGCCGTCGGGCGTGATGCGAGCCCGCGGGGCCCAGTTCTCGAACCCCGGCGTCGAGACGATTTTTGCCACGCACTTCAATCCCCACGCGGTCGTGCGTTGCAAGCTGACTCGCGACGGCGGCACGTTCAAGGGAGAAGAAGAAGCGTTCCTCACCTGCGACCATTCCGACTTTCACCCGACCGACGTGTTGGAAGACGCCGACGGCAGTTTGCTGGTGATCGACACGGGCGGCTGGTTCCGGATTGGCTGCCCATCGTCGCAAATCGCCAAGCCAGGCGTGCTGGGAGCGATTTATCGTGTGCGGAAGAACGACGCGGCCACAGTCGACGACCCGCGGGGGAAGCAAATTGAGTGGCAGAAGCTGGACCTCGCGAAGTTGATTGAACTCGTTGGTGATGAGCGTCCTGCGGTGCGAGATCGCGCAATGTATCGACTTGTTGGTGGGAGCGAATTCGCGGCAGCAGTGATTACTAGCGCGTTTCCAACGATTACTAGTGTAGAAGTTCGCCAACGATTGGTTTGGGTATTGTCGCGCATCGATCGTAAGGAATATTTTGGGATTCACCTCGCGCTTGAAGATAAAGATTGCCGAGTAGCGCAGGTTGCAGTCAGCGTGGTTGGGCTTCAACACCGGACAGGGGCATTAAAGAAGTTATTAGAACTCGCATTGTCGCCTGACAGCGATTCAGCTTTGCGGCGTGAAGTATATTCGGCCTTGGGACGCATTGGCGATCACGAAGCGGTGCCGACGTTGCTTATGGCAGCTAATAAACCCCACGACCGGTTTGTCGAGCACGCGCTGATCTACGCATTGATCCAACTGAACGATCCGGCACAAACTGCCAAGGGGCTTGAAAGCGAACTCACCTCGGTACGGCGCATGACGCTGATCGCCCTCGATCAAATGAATGAGCAGACGCTCAAACGCGCCCAGGTCGCGGCGCTGCTTGACACCACCGATGCGCCGTTGCAACAAGCGGCGCTCGATGTCTTGCGTCGCCGTAGCTGGAGCAGCGAGGCCCTGCCGCTCGTCGATCGCTGGCTGGCTGACAAGAATACCAGCAATGAACGGCTGGCGGCTTTGCGCGGTGTGCTGCTGGCGTTCTGCCGCGACAGCGACCTGCAAGCGAGCGTCGGCAAGCGATTGCTCGACGCCCAGGCTCCTCTCCCACTACGGCGGACGCTGATCGAAGTGATCGCCGAGTGCGACCTGGAAACATTGCCGGTCGGCTGGCGGCAAGCGGTGATCGAGACGCTCGGCGGCAATCAGCCGGAACTGGTCAGCCGGGCCATCGAGGCGGCCGCCACGCGCGGCTCGGCCGAGATGGAACCGGCGCTGTTGGCCGTGGCCGCGCGCGATGGACTCGCCCCCGACGTGCGGGCGGCGGCTTGGATTGCGCTGGCCCGGCGCAGCAAGCCGGTGAGTGATGCTGGCTTTGACATGCTAATGGTCCGTTTGGGCGAAGATCGGTTGCCGGTCGATCGACTGGCCGTGGCCCAGGCGTTGGGCGCGGCCGCGCTGACCGAGAAGCAGCAACAAGCGATGTGTGACGCACTGGTGAAGGCCGGACCGCTGGAACTGCCCGCGCTCTGCCGCGCCTATGAACGGCCGGTATCGGTCGAGGTCGGCCGGGCCATGCTGGCGGCGCTGGCCAAATCGCCGGGGCGCGACGCGCTGGCGGCGGCGTTCTGGCAAAAGCTGGGCGAGACCTTGCCCGAGGAATTGCGGTCGACGGCCCGCGAGAACCTGGCCCGCTTGGAAGCGGCCGTGGCTTCGCGCCGCAGTGAGTTGGCGTCATTGGCCCAGTCGTTGCAAGGGGGGGATCCGAAACGCGGGCGCGACGTCTTCTTCGCGGCCAAGAGCACCTGCGCGGCCTGTCACAAAGTGAACGGCAACGGCGGCGCGATCGGACCCGACCTGACCAAGATCGGCGGCATTCGCTCGCAGATCGATCTGCTCGAATCGTTGATCTATCCGAGCGCGTCGCTGGCCCGCGGCTATGAGAGCTATACGATCGTGACCCAGGACGGCCAGGCCTACACGGGCATTCTCAGTCGCGAGACGAACGACGCGGTCTATCTGCGGATGGCCGATCGGAAGGAAGTGCGGGTGTCGCGGCGGACGATCGAAGAGATGGCGCCGAGCCCGCAGTCGATCATGCCGCAAGGGTTTGAGCGGTTGCTAGGTCCGGAACAAATCCGCGACGTGATCGCGTTCTTGCAGTCGTTGAAGTAATATCCCCTCGCGTCGATCACGACAAAGGGAGGCGGCGCGAGCGATAAACACCCCTCCCTGGCAGGGAGGGGCTGGGGGAGGGTAAACGCATGGCGGGCCTTAAATGTCTCGAGTAAGGCGAGCGTGAAGCAAGCTCGGCGCGAATTGGCCTGTCACGTTTTCACCCTCACCCGCTCACTTTGTGAGCGACCTCTCCCATCAAGGGAGAGGTGTCAATGCGCGGCGATCGCTGCCTACTTCGCACGCCGGCTGCGGCGGGCCACGGACAGTTGGGCCCGGGCTTGCGATTCGAGCCGGTCGCGGATTTGCTGCAACTCGGGCGTGGTGATCGGCCGCTTGTGCGCGGCGGACAACGCTTCGCTGGCCACCTGCGGGTCGATCTTCTCGGCCGGCAGCGAACGATGGGTGAGAATCGACACCACGTTGTCGACGACTTGCACGAAGCCGCCGTCGATGTAGTAAGCCGTCGTCTTGTCCTCGGGCGAGGTAAGCCGCATTTCGCCAAAGCCCAGCCGGCCGATCATGGCGCTGTGTCCCGGGGCGATCCCCAATTCACCGTCGAACAGCGGCACGACAATGAAGTTGGCGCTGGCCTCGACGACCGTGGCTTCGGGCGTCACGACCAGGCACTGCAACACGCCGCCGTGTTCCGACGTCAGTGCGCGCCCCGGAGTTGCTGTCGACTGTTCCATGGTGGAATGCTTAATGCGAAATGCTTAATGCTTAATAAATGCGGCCGCTGCGCGGCGGCGGCCCGGACAAGAATTACTTCTTGGCGGCCATCTTCTTGGCTTGTTCTTCGGCTTGTTCGATCGCGCCGACGTACATGAACGCCTGCTCGGGCAGGTGGTCCCACTTGCCATCGGCGATTTCCTCGAAGCTGCGGATCGTGTCGGCCAGCGGCGTCAGCTCGCCCTTCTTGCCGGTGAACACTTCGGCCACCAAGAACGGCTGGGACAAGAAGCGTTCCATGCGGCGGGCACGATGCACGACCAGCTTGTCCTGTTCGCTCAACTCGTCGACGCCCAGAATCGCGATGATGTCCTGCAACTCGCGGTAACGCTGCAACGTGCGCTGCACACGGCGAGCGATCGCATAGTGCCGGTCGCCGACGTATTGCGGGTCGAGAATGCGGCTCGACGAAGCCAGCGGATCGACCGCCGGATAAATGCCCTTTTCCGAGATCGAGCGTTCCAAATACAAGAACGCGTCCAACTGGCCGAAGGCCGTGGCCGGCGCGGGGTCGGTCGGGTCGTCGGCCGGGACGTACACGGCCTGAACGCTGGTGATGGCCCCCTTCTTGGTCGAAGCGATCCGTTCCTGCAGCGCGCCCATTTCGGTGGCCAACGTGGGCTGGTAACCGACGGCGCTCGGCATACGACCCAACAAGGCCGACACTTCGCTCCCCGCTTGCGAGAAGCGGAAGATATTGTCGACGAACAACAACGTGTCGACGCCGGTCGTGTCACGGAAATACTCGGCCATGGTCAGGGCCGACAACGCCACGCGCAAGCGTGCTCCGGGCGGCTCGTTCATCTGGCCAAAGACCATGCAGGTCTGCTCGATAACACTGCGGCCGGTGTCGCCGATCTTGGCCTCTTGCATTTCGATCCAGAGGTCGGTCCCTTCGCGGGTACGCTCGCCCACGCCGGCGAACACCGACGAACCACCGTGCGAGCTGGCCACGCGGGCGATCAGCTCTTGCAGAATGACCGTCTTGCCCAGACCGGCGCCGCCGAACAACCCGGCCTTGCCACCGCGGACAAACGGCGTGAGCAGGTCGATGACCTTGATGCCCGTCTCGAACAACTCGGTCTTGGTGGACAGATCAGTGACCGGCGGGGCATCGCGGTGGATGCTGCGATACTCTTCGGCGTCGACCGGACCGCGGTTGTCGATCGGCTCGCCGATCAGATTGAAGACGCGGCCGAGCGTGGCCTTGCCGACCGGCACTTGGACCGGGTTGCCGGTGTCGACACAGTCCTGGCCACGGACCAGGCCGTCGGTGTTGCCCAGGGCGACACAGCGGACGCGGCCGCCCCCCAAGTGCTGTTGCACTTCGCCGACCAGGTTGACCTTGATCCCCTTGTGTTCCGACTGCACGCGCACGGCGTTGTAAATGCCCGGCAGTTGGCCTTCGGGATATTCGACGTCGAACGTCGAGCCGATGACCTGCGTGATCTTGCCCACGCCAGCTTTGCCGGACATGTGCGATGAAGAACTAGGAGCGGTTGCGGTGGCCATGAGTGATTCCAATGACGAATGACGAAATCCGAATGACGAATGTTTTTGCGGTTAGCCCTTCAGCGCTTCGACGCCGCCGAGGACTTCCATGATTTCCGAGGTGATCTGACTTTGCCGAGCGCGGTTGTACTGCATGGCCAACCGCTTGATCAGCTTGTCGGCGTTTTCGGTGGCCGCCTTCATGGCCACCATGCGGGCGATCTGCTCGCTGACCGCGGCGTCGAGAAAGCACTTGAACAACTTGATCTTGAAGCTGGTCGGTACGACCTCTTCCAAAATGCTTTCGGCCGACGGCATGAACTCGTACATCCGGCTGCTGTGGGACTCGCCGCCGCTGTCAGCGCCGGTGAGCGAGCCGAGCGGCAACAGCGTTTCGACCACGGCTTGTTGGCGGGCAATGTTCGTGAACTGGGTGTACACCACGTCCAGCCGGTCGATCTTGCGGGTGATGAACTCTTCGAGGTACTGGCTGGCCAGGGCGTCAATTTCCTCGAACGTCGGCTTGTCCTCGAACTGGGTGTAGCTGACGTCGGGCGTAGCGCCGCGGAACTTGAAGGCCGAGATGCCGCGCTTGCCCGAGACTTCGAGTCGCACGTTGGGGATCGAAGCTTTCAGTTCCTGGTAGCGAGCCAGACCGGCGCGCTGGACATTCGAGTTATAACCGCCGCACAGGCCGCGATTGCCGGTCAAGACCAGCAGCGCCACGGTCTTGGTCTCGGGCCGCGCATCCAACAAGGGATGGCTGACCGTCAGGCCGCTGTTCGCCAGATCGGCCACCAGCGCGGTCATCCGCTTGGTGTAAGCCGTGGCGGCGTGGGCGCGGTCCATGGCCTTTTTGAATCGCGCGGTGGCGATCAATTCCATGGTCCGCGTGATCTTGCGGATGTTCTTGACCGACTTGCGTCGTTTATCGAGAGCGCGAGCTTTTGCCATGTCTGTCGTTTAACGCGTTAGTTACTTAATCAGACGAATCGTCAGCGGATATTCGTACATTTCGCCGTTATTTGCTTTCATCGCAGCCATGATCACGAAGACCGCGGCTGCCACTTCAATCGCCAGACCCAATACCACGACTATCGGAAGCAAAACGCAGGTAATGGCCCCAATAGCAATCATCACCAACAAATACAGCGTAATGGAGATCTGAAAGTTCAGAGACTCCTTGCCATGTGCATCAACGAAACCTGATTCATTTCGCTTAATCAGCCAAATCACCAACGGACCAATCACGTTGCCAACGGGAACCTGAAGCAGAATTGCCAACGCGGACAAGTGAGCAAACGTCGCCCACAACTTCTCGTCATTCGTTAGCGATCCTGTCGGCATGACCTCAGGTTCCAATGGTGGAACCGGAGGGATGTCGTTGCTCATGGCTGTTGGTCCCTTGCCGTCAGATTTGCTGGTAACCCAGTTTCGCTGTCGCCAAAGTCATTCCGCCTGGGAGCTTCCCCTGACCTTGCTTACTTCTTGCCGTGGGCGGCCGCGTACTGCTTCTGGAAGGCCGCGATGGCGGCTTCCAGGTCGGCACTCGTGTCGGTCGCCTTGTCGATTTCGAGCTTCTTGGTTTCCTTTAGCTTGGTCATGAACGCGGCCTGGTTGGCGTGCATGTACTGGTGGAACTCGCGTTCCCATGTCGCCACCTGGTCGCGGGGCACCTTGTCCAGGTGACCGCGCGTGCCGGCGTAAATGCTGAGCACCTCGTCGAGCACATCCAGCGGCGCGTACTGACCTTGCTTCAACAACTCGATCATCCGGTAACCGCGATCCAACCGCTGTTGCGTGGCCGGGTCCAGGTCGGTACCCAACTGGGCGAACGCTTCCAACTCGCGGAAGGCCGCCAGTTGCAGACGCAAACCGCCGGCCACGGTCTTCATGGCCGGAATCTGAGCGGCACCGCCGACGCGCGACACCGAGATACCGACGTTCATGGCCGGACGCTGGCCGGCAAAGAACAAGTCGGGCTGCAGGTAAATCTGGCCATCGGTGATCGAGATGACGTTCGTCGGGATGTACGCCGAGACTTCCCCTTCCAGGGTCTCGATGATCGGCAAGCTGGTCAGCGAGCCGCCGCCCAGTGCGTCGCTCAGCTTGGACGAGCGTTCGAGCAACCGGCTGTGGGCGTAGAACACGTCGCCCGGGTAGGCTTCGCGTCCGGGGGGACGACGCATCAGCAGCGACAACTGGCGATAAGCCTGGGCCTGCTTCGACAAGTCGTCGTAAATGATCAGCGAGTGCTGCCCGTTGTACATGAAGTATTCGGCCATCGCCGTGCCCGCGTAGGGGGCGATGTATTGCAGCGGGGCCGGGTCGCTGGCGCCGGCGACGATGACCGTCGTATAGTCCATCGCGCCGTGGTGGCGCAAGGCTTCGATCACGCCGGCGACGGTCGATTCCTTTTGACCGACCGCGACGTAGAAGCACTTCACGCCCGAGTTCTTCTGGTTGATGATCGCGTCCAGGCCGATGGCGGTCTTGCCGGTCTTGCGGTCACCGATGACCAATTCGCGCTGGCCGCGGCCGATGGGCGTCATGGCGTCGATGGCCTTGAGCCCGGTTTGCAGCGGCTCGCGCACAGGCTGGCGCTCGGCCACGCCGGGGGCCATGCTTTCGACTGGGCGGCGCTCGCTACTGGCGATCGGGCCCTTGCCGTCCAGCGGGTTGCCCAGCGGATCGACCACGCGACCCAACAGGGCGTCGCCGACCGGCACGCTGAGCAAGCGGCCCGTGCTGCGGACCTCTTCCCCTTCGCGAATGCTCAGATAGTCGCCCAGGATGATCACGCCAACGGAGTGCTCTTCCAGGTTGAAAGCCAACCCTTGCACGCCGTTGGGGAACTCGACCATTTCGCCGGCCATCACGCCGCTCAGGCCATAGACGCGGGCAATGCCGTCGCCGACCTCGAGCACGCGACCGACTTCGCGAACGTCGATTTGCGACTGGTAGTGCTCAATTTCCTGCTGCAGAACTGAAGCGATCTCGTCGGCTTTGAATTTCATGGACGCTCCTATTGATCATCTGTTGGCGAATCCGGTTGAGCCGCGAGGCCACGGACCCGTCGTATACGGTGTCTCCGACGCGGAAGACCGCGCCGCCGATCAGCGCCGGGTCGACTTGCGACTCGATCACTGGTTCGGCGCCCAGCTTGGTGCGCAACTGGGCGATGATGTTATTGCGAGCCGCGGCGTCAAGCGACGCGGCCGTGGTGACGTGAACGCGGACTCGGCCGCGCAACTGATCGACCAGGTCGAGCAGCGCGCGGTGCATGGCCCGCAAGCAGTTGCCGCGTCGATGCTCGACGACGACATGTAAAAAGTTGAGCAACAGCGGCGAGATTTGCCCTTTGAGCGCGCGATCGAAGATCGCCCGCTTTTCCTCGGCCGCGATCATCTCGGACGACAACAGATCGACGAACCGGGGCAACCGATTGACAACCTCGGAAATTAGCGCGTCGAACTCGGCCACGATGTCGTCGACCTTGCCGGCCGATTGGGCCGCCGCCAGCAGCGCGTTGGCATAGACCAACCCGACGTGGTAGGCGCCCACGTCGATCTGGTGCGATTCGACCGAGGACGACAGGTGCTCGTCCTGGTCTTGCTGATCGGCTGGGTTCAAGTGCTCGGCGTTGCTCATCGACTAACCTTGCTCTTCGACTCGAATGACCTAGGTTGGTTGCCCGACGGTTCAGTGCTTGCCTGCCGTGGGGGCCAGGTTCTTCATCGCCTCGTCGATCAACGCGGCATGGTCCGCCGGTTGCAGTTTGCTGCGCACGATCTTGCCGGCCAGGTCGACCGCCAGGTTCGCGCCCAGTTGGGCCAGTTGCTCCAACGCCTGGTCCCGCGCCAGATCGATCTCGCGCTTGGCTCGGGCCATTTCGTTGCTGGCGTCGGTGCGAGCCTTGGCCAGCAGGTCGTCTTGCATCGCTTGCGCGTTGCGGCGCGCTTCGTCGATGGTCTGACGCACTTCGTCCTGGGCCGCGGCCAGCTTGGCCTCGTACTGGGACAACAACTGCTTGGCCTCGGAGTGATGCCGCGCCGCCGCCGCCAGATCGTCGGCCACGCGCTGCTCGCGGGTGTCGAGCGCCTTGCTGATCGGTCCCCAAGCGAACTTGCGGAGAATCAGCATCAGCAGCAGGAACACCACGAACGAGTAAATGGCCAGATCGGTCTTGAACTGTAGCGGGTCGCGAGCCGACGGGTGCTCGGGATCGCCCAAGTGGGCGTGCCCGTGGCCGTGATCGCTCGGCGCATCAGCCGCCAGCAATGACGGCGTCAGACCAAAACTGACCAGCGTTAGCCACAACGCAAAGACAAATCGCAACATAGCAGCAACCTTCAAGGTTCAGTGAACCGCGGGCGATCGAAGCGAACGAGTCGACGCTTAGCCAGCGGCCGGCCAGGGGTTCTGACCCGAGCAGACGATCAGGGCGTAGAACGTGAAACCTTCGATCAACGCCGCCGCGATGATCATGGCGACCTGCAAGTTGGCGGCCACTTCGGGCTGGCGAGCCATGCTCTCGAGCGCGGCCGAGGCCAGCTTGCCGATGCCGTAGGCGGCGCCGATCACGACGAGGCCAGCGCCGAACGCGCCGCTGAAGCTGATGGCCGAGCCGTCGGCAGCCATGGCCGGGGCGGCAATCAACAACATACCGAACACCAGCGAGGTCAAGCTTGCGAACTTATTCACGTTAACCATCTCCTTCTACGAAGTAAGAACCATGCGATCAAAAAACGGTTTCGGACGCGACTAGTGCCGATGCATGGCCGCGCCAATGAACAGGGTCGATAACAGCGTGAACACATAGGCCTGGAGGAAAGCCACAAACAGTTCCAGGCAACTAAACAAAGTCGAACCAACGACGCTGGCCGCGGTGACGCCGGCCCACATGCCGGTCGAGGCCGTGGCGGCCCCGACGATCAACGCCATGATTCCCAACAGCACCAGGTGGCCGGCCACCATGTTGGCCAACAGACGCACGCTCAGGATCAGGTGCTTGATCACCAGCCCCAGCAACTCAATCACCAGAATGCCAAGTTTCAGGGGCCAGACGTACCAGGGGAGGTCCATCTTGGGCACCTGGTACCACCACCACTTCAGCGGGCCGAACGTCATCATCCCCAGCGACAACGTCGCGGCGAACGTGACACAGGCCAAGCCGAACGTCACACCGAGCTCGCTGGTTGGCGCGCCAAGCCAGGGAATCATCCCCAACAGGTTGCACATGAGAATGAAAAAGAACATCGTCCAGAACAACGGCAACAGCCGGTCGGCGCCGTGGCCGACCTTGGGAACCGCGTGGGCCGCATGGTCGGGCACGGCGGCAAGCTTGTGCTCACTGTGCGCGAACTCGTGGCCGGCTTCGTCGCCGTTCAGCACGCCGTGGCTGTGCAACGCATGCCCTTCATGATGGCCTTCGTGGCTCTCGTCATGGCCGTGCTCGTCGTGATGATGCTCGCCGATGACCGGGCGCACGATCTGGTCGCGCACAAACAGCAACATCGATTCGAGCAGATTGACCGCGCGGCCCTTGGGCAGTCCTTCGCGCGCAATCCGGTTGGCCAGCCGAATGAATAGCCAACAGACAATTGCCGCGGCCAGCAGTTCGAGAAGCATGTACTTCGAGATGGCGAAGCCGCTCTCTTTTTCGTACAGGTTCTTCAGCGTGGCGACGGGTTGCGGAATCAGGATTTTGCCGTCGAGGGCTTTGTTGAATTCGCCAATCGATAGATGGTGATCCTGGGCCAGCTTGACCAGGTTGGCATGCCCGATGGGCAGCTTGACCTCGTCATAGCTGTGGAAGTTGTACGTCCAGAGATTCTTCGGAATCTCGAAGAAGTAGGCGTCCTTGATGTGCAGGATCGGGTCAGCCATCGCTTAAGCAACCTTTCGCCGCATCGTCTTGCTGGCGGGGACGCCGCATCGTTTTAATGGCGGGAACACTATGCACGTGAATCCAGCGCCACAGCAACGACGTTTCCACCGCCAGCGCGCACAAGAAGAGTGCGAGTAAATGGCTCATGATGTGGCCCCGGGCCAGCGCGCCACCCTGGGCCTGTAAGATCGCCCCGGCGGCCAGCGGAATGCCCGTGCGAATCAGCGTGCCGCCGAGCATGGCGTGAATGCCCCACGGCGTGTTGTGCAGCAACATGCCGATGATTAGCGCCGTGGCCGCGGCCAGCGTGCAGATGGTTCCGGCCACGATCGCGGCCCGCACGCCTTCGACACCGTCGGCAACGCCGGCGCGCCAGGCGCACACAGCCGTGGCCGCGCACATCACCACGATCAAGACCAATAGCGTGGCGATCATGCCGCCGCGCGCCGGTCGCGATTCGTGAGTGTTAGGCGAGGTGCTCATGCGAGACGTCGTGTCTTGTCGCCGGTAAACGTGCGGTGGTTTTTTTCTACGAGCTTTTCTTAGTACTCAGCAGGGATCGCTTACTTGGGCTTGCCGAGTTTGCCGACCAGCCAGATCAGATAAGCCATCCCGATCAACAGCCCGCCGACGAATCCGACCGTGGCTAGAAAGTGCAAGCCAAACTTGCGGTCGAGCCATTGCCCCAGGAGCCCGGGCCCCACCATCACGATGACCACCGAGAAGATGCGCGAGACCCAATCAAGGGCTTCACCCATCGGTGGTCGAGGAGGCGAGTCGGTCACATGGATGGTCCGACCGGTGGGCTGGCACGAACAGCAACCGGTAAACGGATAGTGTCAACAGAGCAAGAAAACCGCTGCCACGACTTGGCCAGACGAGTGAATATCCCACCTAGCTGGGCTAGTGCTGGCACAAAGGCGGTGCGAGCGTGACAGAACTGTAACGGTCGCAAGTTAGAGTTGTCAACGACCCTGCGAACAAATTAGTGTTTTTTTTCACAAAGTCGCGCCCGCAGCCATAACATGACTGTTTTCAAGGGCTTGAAACGCCCGCTTCTCGACACCAAATCAGCCAAACGAGCCCTGCTATTGAACCAGCGGCGATTCAGCTTTCGTGATCTTAGAATCACGATTCACTGAGAACACACAGGTCGTTCAAGGCACTCCACGACAGGCTGTCGTGCGGCCCTGCTCAACACCAACAGCGGGCACGAAACCCCCTCTATTGGGTTGCTCGTTGTTTGCATATCCGGCACACCACGGTTAAACTCGGAATTAAGCGAATTTTCGCGCGTCCCGAATTGGGAAACCGCTGTCGCGGCTGGCCCAAAATGGACGACGGAAGCTCGCCGGCAAGTCTCCTGTCTTTGGTTGCCCGTGGTCACCCCGCTTTGGACCACACGCCACGATAGCCCTTTGATCGTGATGGGAGATCAGGTCGGTTGTCAGGGCACGAGAGTTTTGAATCCCAGGGCCGCGCAGGTGTCGTGATGACGCGAGACAGTCAAGCGCCCAGGGTCGAACTGCTCGCGGAACTCTGACCAGCGCCACCTGATCTCGACCCGCTTGTGACCTCGCCTTCGCTGTCGAGTCGTCACGACGCTAGCGCCCACCGAATATTAAAGTTTCACCGAATCGTCACGCAACGCTGTTTGTCTGCCATGACCGACGATCAACCAAGTCGAGTGATCGTCGACCGCAGCGTGCGCGCCGTTAGCTAGGGAGAATCGCCGCCCATGACTGCAGAAACGCTCAAAACGTATACCGCCAAGAATCTGGCCGAGTTGGCACGCAAGCATGGCGTGCAAGGTTGGCACGCCATGCGCAAGGAGCAACTCGTCAAAGCGCTGCTGCGCGTCTCGAAGTCGGTCGATCGAGCGAAGAGCGGCGCTACCATGCATCTGGCCAAGCCTATCGCGGCCAAGGCTACGTCGATCGCTCCCATGCGTGCCGCCAGCGCGCCGATCGCGCGCAACGGCGCCACGCCAATGGCCGCCAAGCCCGCCGTACGTCCGACTGCCAAGCCGGCCACGCCGAAAGCCGACTCGGCCGCTTCGCGCCGTATTCAGTTGGCCAAGCTGGAACAGCAGCGGTTCAAGAATCTGTCGTCGAACACGCCTCAGAACAAGCCGGGCGGCGTTAAGGATCGCCTGGTGGCGATGGTCCGCGATCCGTACTGGCTGCACGCCTATTGGGAGCTTAGCCGCACCGGTGTCGAGCGGGCCGAAGCCGCCCTGGGCCAGGAATGGCACAGCGCCAAGCCGATTCTGCGAGTGCTCGAAGTCTCGGAAGGTGGCACCACCAGCGCCGCCGAAACCAAGCTTCGCGACATCGACATTCACGGTGGCGTTAGCAACTGGTACATCGACGTCAAGAACCCACCGTGTTCCTACCGCGTGGTGATCGGCTACCTGGCCACCAGCGGCCGGTTCCACGCCCTGGCCCGCAGCAACGTCGTCAGCACGCCGCGCCCCGGCTCGAAAGATTCGCTCGACGAGAATTGGAGCGCCGTGGCCGAAGACTGCGAAAAGATCTACGCCATGAGCGGCGGCTATAACGTCGATGGCGACACGACCCAACTCCAAGAGCTGTTCGAAGAGCGCCTGCGCCGGCCGATGGGCTCGCCGATGCTCACGGGCTACGGCTCGGGCGTCCAGGCCGCCGTGCCGCGCCGCAAGAGCTTTACGTTCGAGATGGACGCCGAACTGATCGTTTACGGCACCACCGAACCCGACGCCCACGTCACGCTGCAGGGCGATCCGGTTAAGCTCCGCGAAGATGGCACCTTCACGGTTCGTTACAGCATGCCGAACTGCCGGCAGGTGATTCCGGCCGTGGCCTGCAGCGCCAATGGCCTGGAACAGCGCACCGTCGTCCTGGCCGTCGAACGAAACACCAAGGTCATGGAACCGGTGGTCCGCGATTCGAGTGACTGAGAGAAGTTGCTAGTTGCTGGTTCCTAGTTGCTAGTGAAAATGCAAAACCGCCAGCGTCGCTGAGAATCGTCTCGCGGCGCTGGCGGTTTTTTGTCTGCTCTAGCAACTAGGAAC
The DNA here is from genome assembly GCA_018242585.1 of Planctomycetota bacterium. Classification (NCBI taxonomy): domain Bacteria; kingdom Pseudomonadati; phylum Planctomycetota; species Planctomycetota bacterium. The sequence continues at coordinate 359 of JAFEBQ010000002.1, read as the reverse complement.
CAGCAACTCGCAACTTCTAGATCTGATAATTCAACTCTTCCTGCATCTCTTGGATCGATTCGGCGCGCATCCGCAGCTTGGGCTTTTCGAGCGTGACGGTCGTGTGCGGGTCGATGCTTCGCGTCAGCCACACGCTCGAGCCCACGACCGAGTCGTGGCCGATCACCGTCGCCCCGCCCAGAATCGTGGCGTTGGCGTAGACCACCACGTTGTCTTCGATGGTCGGGTGCCGCTTCAGCCCGCGGACCAGGTTCCCGTCCGAGTCGGTCGCAAAGCTGAGCGCGCCCAGCGTCACGCCCTGATACAGCTTGACGTGGTCGCCGATCTCGCAGGTTTCGCCGATCACCACGCCGGTGCCG